>NZ_JAUBVE010000001.1:0-159448 GCF_036705715.1 Microcoleus sp. AT3-D2
TACTCATACCCATAAACTTTTCCTTACCTTGATGACTTAGCTTTTGAGGCATTATAGAACCGTTAATGACGAGCGGGCTCTCCTGTGTATTTTGTTTGTTTTGTCAAGTACAATTTATACCAAATTAGATGAGCTTACCCTGTTTTTTTAAACAAGCTGAAATCGTGGCAACTCCCCTGTCCAAAAGCAGTGCGAATAATCTCTTTTTTTTCGGAATTAATTACTAATTGAGTTTTTAGCGTATGCTGTTTTTTCTTGCCTGAATAACATTTTTTCTGCTTCTTTTTGGGTCGTTCAATAGCTGTTTCCGTGACATCCATCACCACGACTTCTGGAGGATCAGACTTTTTGAGTAATGCTTTTTTCCCAGGAATACGGAACTTTCCTGTTTTCATTAAAGTTGATTCGATGTTAGTTACAATTCGGCAAATAGTTGATTCAGATACTCCCCAACTTGTCCCAATATGAAAATATGTTCGATATTCTCGCCAATATTCCAAGGCGACTAAGACTTGTTCTTCGAGAGTTAGGATAGTGCGACGTCCTCTTCTGTATTTATGATTTTCTAACCTGAAGTTATCTAAGGCATTAACCATTGCTTCTAAGGTGGAATTTTGACACAAAATCTACGTGTAAATTCATGAGGTTTCAAATTTAGATAAGATTGATTTTTCATAATTTAGTTATTGTGTAACTACAAACAGGACTTTTTAGCATTTTATCTTGTTTCTAGCAAAACTTTGTGAAAATCAAGTTAGGAGCTGGGATTTAATCAAGTAAAGCAAAACTTCTCATTATATCATAAAAATATTTTGCAAGAGGTCTAATGTGTAGGTTTTCTCGCCACACATTCGATTCATGGGGAAATTGAATGCGATCGCAGAGCCATCAAACAAACAACTTTGTGGGATTAAAAGATTTCTGTCAATGCGTAAATCCTAGCTTTGTTGATAGCCTGAACTTATAAGTCTTATAAGAAATTCTGTATCTAAATATACTATTTTTGTATAAATCATGACATTTATCAAGTTATTCTGACATTAAGGGCTAGATTCCACACCTTACCTACAAAATTTGTAAGCTCCAGAGTTGAGAAGGTACTCCAAGCTTTTACCAGGCTATGGGCTTTGGTTGTTGGCGTTGGCACTCGAGCTAAGTTCTCAGATTCTAGTTGTCCGTGAAATGTGATATGAGTTGAAATCTCCCAAATCCATGCCGAAACTCAAAGAATCTTTTAATCACCCCCATACCGAACCAGCCGATTCCGCGATTCGCCTAAAGCAGCATAAAGACCTGTTTTCTTGGCTTTCGATCGCTGCGGCGCTAATTTTTCTACAGGGGTACATGATTGCTCCCCTGATTCCACGTTTGGCTGAAGTTTTTAATGTTCCGGTTCAGGAAATCGGCTTTATCGTTCCAGCCTATATGCTGTCCTATGCACTGATGGCATTATTCTTCGGCCTCCTGTCCGATCGCTTTGGTCGGTGGTCTATTATTCGCATCTCGCTTGCTCTTTTTGTCATTTTCACGGCTTTAACTGCCACTGCTCAAAATGCTTCGCAGATGGCAACCTGGCGGCTATTAACCGGGATTGGAGCAAGTGGTGTGATTCCCCTTACCTTCGCCTTAATTGGCGATTTATTCCCGTTTGATCAGCGAGGTGCCAAGCTAGGATTGGTGTTTGCAGCAATGGAAGGGGGAATGGCAGCAGGCTCTGCGGGGGGAGCGATTCTTGAGCCATTTGTAGGTTGGCGATCGCTCTTTCTAGGTACTGCTGTGCTTGCTGCTGTTGTGCTTTGGCGGCTTCATCCTTACGGCTCTTTATTTGATACACCAAAAGTCACCAAATTACCGCCTATTCGCCAAATTTTTAGGGGATACAGCCAGATATTAGCAACCTTTCGGGGAAAGCGTACATATGCTTATGTTCTGTGGAATGGTATCTACCACTCTGGGGTATATACATGGCTAGGGTTGTATTTATCGCAACGGTACGGTATGGATGCCTTGAGCATTGGTTTAAACATTCTTGGGTACGGCATTCCCGGTTTATTGCTGAGTTCTTTCATTGGTCAAGCCGTCGATCGGTGGGGACGGCGTTGGCTCGTTCCAGCAGGGTTGGTCATGGCTGCTGTGGCTGGAATTGGAATGATTTTTGAGATTCCGCCAATCGGAACGACGATCGCAGTTCTTATTTTGTCTTTAGGGTATGACCTGACTCAACCCTTGTTTGTCGGAATTGTGACCGATCTCGGAGATGACAACAATTTGGGGCAAACGATGGGACTGAAGGTATTTACTCTCTTTACTGGATTTGGTGTAGGCAGTCTCATATTTGGAGAGCTACTGCGCTTTGGATTTGGGCCTTCTCTCGCTATCTTTGGTGGCATTCAGTTGATAACTGGTTTGATCGCAGTCCCGCTATTCTGGCAGGAAGTCCCCTCTCGATTACGGGGTTAGCGACTGTTGCCCAAACCAATGTTGCCTACATCAATACTGCTTAAATCATTGCGCTCAGTGGTGGTAATAACGCTCTATAGATGTTCTGTTGTAGAGCATCTATAAAGTGTCATTTTCAATAAGTTATTTCCAAATGAATGTCTCCGAATCTTAAAAAAGTAGCCCGATTGCCGATAGTATAAAATAGGATATTACCGATTTAAACACATATGAGTCAGCTTCATAAATATATTGATAAACATTTATCTCAAACTCAAAAGTTGCTAGGAATAAACTACGAAAACTAATAACTTTAATTGTTAACGCTGAGGGTTTGCTCGCTAAAAAAGAAGCATAAATAGAGCGAAAAAAAGATAGTTATTAAAGCGGGAAGCGGCAGCCATCATGAGGAAGATGCAAGCAACCCCGTCACACAATTGTTTCATTATTTGATGAGGGACGATCGCCCCAGCAAATTAGGCATATTATCAAAGGATATGCTCGCCTCTGTTCTGGGGGAAACTAAACCCAAACCAAAACTCCAACACGCCCGCCATGCCCAAACTTCCCGAATGCGTAGGCTCCATCCGGGGCCGAGCCATCGCTGTCTCCTCTACGCCCGCAACCCACACTTAATCTGTGCAGTTCATCCCACAGGCTCAGACACCGACACTTGCCCCGACCTTTGAGCAGACCCCAACGCCCAACCCAATGAACTGTGGGAACCCGAAGGGGCAAGCTACTATGGCTGCGAATTGATTCTGCAACCGAGGCAGCGGTGGACACCAGAGAAACAGTTAGAACTTTTGGATACCCACTCACTGTTTACTGGCCGGTGTCTCCAAGGTGAAATGACTTACCCCCAGTATGAAACGCCGCCTGTTCATTGGGATTGTTCGGCTTGTGGATGGATCACTGATTCGGTTTGAGGTGATGGTCATTGGTAACAAGTTAAGCTAAGAAAGCATTTGTCAATCAGCAATTATGCTCAACATTTGCTCGGATTTTGGGCAGACAACTGAGATTTGGGCGATCGTGCGATCGTGCCGAGGGTGATATTTATACTTACTCCCTCTCAAATCGTAAATTTTCCACTCCTAAAAAAGCAGTTTTTTTGAGTAATATTACTGATTGACAAATGCAATTAAGTTTTAACTTGTCACCAAGGGGTGATGGTTGACAACGATAATTATCAGCAAGGGGAAAACACTCGATCGACACCCCGCTGGAAAGTGCAGCCGACTCATCCCCCAACAAGCACCCAAAACGCGCATTGAGGCAGCACAGTTAACAACACAATCTCATGAACCCACGATTGCCAGAAGCGAAACATGAGCTCACTTTTGTTGAGTAAATTACTATGTTACAATCAGCTCCAATAATAATTAAGTTTTAAAATCGGCCTTAACCTCACGCTCAATTCCCTTGCGATCGCTAGAACAACAATGACAATCAACTTAGCTGGCTATCAATTCGTTGAAACCCTCCACAGCGGGATAAGAACTTCAGTCGATCGCGCTCGCAAGGATTCGGACTTGTCCAACGTGATCGTCAAAACGCTAAAGGCTGAGTATCCCACTCTTTCTGACATCACCCGCTTGCGACACGAATATCAAATTCTGCACAGCTTGAACGCAGAAGCGATTATCAAAGCCATTAGTTTAGAAAGCTATAAAAACGGTTTAGCACTGATATTAGAAGATTCCGGCTCCGAGTCTCTCAACCATTGGATTAAAGGGAAAAAACTCACAATTATTCAATTTCTTTCTTTTTGTCTCCAGCTTGTCTCTGCCTTAGCAGAAATCCATAAACATAACATTATTCATAAAGATATAAAGCCACAAAACATTATCATCAACCCAGCTAATGAAAAAGTTCAAATTATTGATTTCAGCATCGCTTCGCGCCTGGAGCGAGAAAATTCGACGCTCAGCCATCCAGATTTGCTCGAAGGCACACTAGCCTATATGTCGCCAGAGCAAACTGGCCGGATGAATCGGTCAATTGACTACCGCACTGATTTTTATTCACTAGGCGTTACCTTCTATGAAATGCTCACAGGCGAGTTGCCCTTTAATTCCACAGACCCGCTGGAATTGGTACACAGCCATATTGCCAAAACTCCCATTCCCCCTCACCAGCTAAATCCTGAAATCCCACCACAAATTTCAGCGATTGCCATGAAGTTATTAGCTAAAAATGCTGAAGACCGTTACCAAAGCACTGAGGGGCTAAAATTTGACTTAGAAACTTGCTTGCTCAAACTACAGGCTAGCGGATATATTTCCAACTTTGTTGTTGGAAGTGCGGATAAAGCAGGGCAATTAAATATACCGCAAAAGCTCTACGGTCGCGAGCAAGAAATTGAAAAGATTCTAGAAACTTTCGATCGCGTTGCCAGTGGCACCACCGAATTAATGCTGGTTTCCGGTTATTCCGGGATAGGCAAAACAGTTTTGGTCAATGAAGTTCACAAACCCATTGTGCGGCAACGAGGCTATTTTATTGCGGGGAAATTTGACCAGTTCAAGCGCAATATTCCTTATACTTCTCTGATTCAAGCATTCCAATCCTTAACTCAGCAACTTCTAACCGAAGGCGAAGTAGAAATCCAAACTTGGAAAGAAAAACTGTTATCCGCTTTAGGCGATAACGGACAAGTCATCATTGATGTTATCCCTCAAATCGAATTAATTATTGGCAAACAGCCACCCGTACCTGAGCTAGGGGCAACTGAAGCTCAAAACCGTTTCAGTCGAGTCTTTAAACAATTCATTGGCGTATTTACGACTATTGACCATCCCTTAGTTATCTTCCTAGATGACTTGCAGTGGGCGGATTCGGCATCGTTGAAATTAATTGAATTGCTAATAACTGATTCTGATAGCAAGTATTTATTGCTGATTGGGGCATATCGAGATAACGAAGTTTCTCCAACTCATCCGACGATGCAAACGATTGACAAGATTCGCCAAACTGGGGCGACGGTGAATAATATTGTCCTTCAGCCATTATACCTGGTTCATGTCGAAGAATTAATTGCGGATACTTTAAATGAATCTGGCGGTTCGGAATCCTTGTCTGTAAAGACGCGAAATTTCGCGTCTCTACTTTTTAATAAAACGCAGGGCAATCCTTTCTTCTTAAGTCAACTCCTCAAAACTCTCTATCAAGAAGATTTGTTGACTTATGATTTATATTCTGGCGTCTGGCAATGGAATATTGAGCAAATTCAAGCGATCGGCATCACCGATTACAATGTTGTCGAACTGATTGCTAGAAACATACGCAAATTGCCCGAATATACACAAAAAGTATTAAAATTGGCTGCTTGTATTGGCAACAGTTTTAACTTAGAAGTTTTGGCAATTGTTAATCAAGAATCATCCTTAGTCACGGCGGCGCAATTGTGGGAAGCACTTCAAGCTGGGTTGATTTTACCTTTGAGCAACGAATACAAAATTCCCCTCGTATTTAATCAGGAAGAATCGGGCGGTTTTACCTTAACTGATGTGAAGGTTGACTACAAGTTTTTACATGACCGAGTCCAGCAAGCTGCCTATTCTTTGATTCCAGATGAGCAGAAAAAAGAGACCCACTTAAAAATCGGTCAACTGCTGCTGCAAAGTACAACGCCAGAAGACCGAAAAGAAAATATTTTCGCTTTAGTTAACCAACTCAATTATGGTACTGACTTACTTACCACTGAATCCCAAAAATATGAACTAGCCGAATTGAATCTGATTGCAGGTCAGAAAGCCAAAGCTGCTACAGCCCACGATTCCGCCGTCAAATATTTGCAAGTGGGTTTATCTCTGCTAGCGGTAGATAGCTGGGAGAATCGGTATGAACTGGCATTAAGGCTGCATGAGGAAGCAGCAGAATCAGCATATTTGAGTGGTGATTTTGACGGAATGCAGAGATTCGTTGAGATAGTACAAAACTGCGCCAAAACGCTGCTGGACAAAGTGAAAGTGTACGAAGTCCAGATGCAGGCTTACATAGGGCAGAACAGGCTGCTAGAAGCGGTTAATACAGCGCTACAAGTTTTAAAGCTATTAGGGGTCGAGTTTCCCTCAGAGCCGAAACCGTCCGATATTGGGCAGGCACTAGGCGAAACTGCGGCAATGTTGAGTGGAACGCGAATTGAGGATTTAATTGACCTGCCTCAAATGAGCGATCGCTATAAACTAGCAGCCATCAAACTTTTATCAAGTATCTTTGCTCCTGCATATATTGCTGCTCCTAAACTGTTGCCGTTGACGGTGTGCAAACAAGTAGATTTATCCGTCCAATATGGTAATGCTTCTGTTTCTCCCATTGCTTATGCCAATTATGGTCTTCTGCTTTGCGGAGTTGTGGGAGATATTGATTCGGGTTATCAGTTTGGTCAATTAGCTTTAAGTCTGCTGTCAAAGTTAAATGCTCAAGAAATCAAAGCCAAAACAGTCGTCATAGTAAATATATTTATCCGACCTTGGAAAGAGCATCTGAGACAAACATTAGAGCCTTTGCTATCAGCTTACTCTAGCGGATTGGAAATGGGAGATTTAGAATTTGGTGCTTTTGGTATATTGGTGTACTCTTATTTCTCTTACTATACCGGCAAAGAACTGACTGCCCTTGAAAGAGAAATGGCAATCAACAGAAATGCTATTCATAAAATTAAGCAAAAAACAGCGCTTAATTATCACGAAATTTATTGGCAGGCTACCTTAAACCTGCTCGGAAAAAGTGAAAACACCTGCCGTCTCCAGGGTGAAGCGTGCGATGAGCAGATAAGATTGCCCCTGCACCAGCAAGCAAACGACAAAGCGGCAATTGCCTACATATATTTAAATAAAATCATACTTTGTTATTTATTTGAAAATTACTCAGAAGCGATTGAAAATACTGAGATAGAAGAGAAGTATTTGGACGCAGTAGTCGCAACACCTCATCTTCCTCTATTCCATTTTTACGATTCTTTAGTACGGTTAGCGGTGTATGCCCCTAGCCCCGCGTCTGGGCAACATAAAATTTGCGATCGCGTACAAAGTAATCAAGAAAAATTGCAAAAATGGGCACATCATGCCCCAATGAATCATCTGCATAAATTCTATTTAATAGAGGCAGAAAAGCATCGTGTTTTAGGCGAAAAAGTAGAAGCGATCGAGATGTACGACAAAGCGATCGCTCTTGCGAAAGAAAACGAGTACATCAACGAAGAAGCACTAGCTCACGAACTCGCTGCTAAATTTTATTTTTCATGGGGTAAAGAAAAAATTGCCCGAACCTACATGACCGATGCTTATTATGCCTATATGCGCTGGGGAGCTTTAGCTAAAGTTAAACATCTAGAAGAAAAATACCCGCAATTAATAACGCGAGCCTCTGTCGTCACCGAAACCCCTTTCGATCCTAAGATGACAATTCCTCCTTTGACCATTACAGGCGGTCAAACAGAGTTACTAGACTTGGCAACTGTAATGAAAGCATCTAGTGCCATTTCTAGCGAAATTGTTCTACCTAACTTGCTCACCAAGTTAATGAAAATTTTGATAGAAAACGCAGGCGCTGAAACTGGAGTGCTTATTCTCTCAAAAGAGGGTCAACTTGTTATAGAAGCAGCGGGGACTAAAGATCGAGTCCGAGTGCTAGAATCTTTACCAGTATCCACTTCTGGGCTAGTGCCTATCTCGGTACTTAATTACGTCACCAGAACTCAGAAAGATGTCGTTTTAAATGATTCGGGCCGCGAGGAAATCTTTAACGCCGACCCCTACATTACCCAACACAAACCAAAATCAATTTTGTGTGCGCCTATCCTATATCAAGGTAAGTTAAGTGCCATCCTGTACCTAGAAAACAACGTGATTGCTGGCGCTTTCACGCCGAAGCGGGTAGAAGTGTTGCGGATGCTATCGGGACAAGTTGCGATCGCCTTAGAAAATGCCAACCTCTATCACACTTTAGAAGTCAAAGTAGAAGAGCGAACCGAGGAATTAAAAGCCAAAAATACGCGCCTAGAAGTAGAAATTCAAGAGAGACAGCGAGCCGAGCAAGCGGCCGAAGCCGCAAACCGCGCCAAGAGCCAATTTCTCGCCAACATGAGCCACGAACTTCGCACACCACTCAACGGCATTTTAGGTTATACCCAAATCCTCAAGCGAGACACAGGTTTAACCAGTCAGCAAAATTCTGGTATTAACATCATTCATCAGTGTGGCGAACACCTCCTAACTCTGATCAATGACGTTCTAGACCTCTCCAAAATCGAAGCCGGAAAAATGGAACTCTACCTCACCGAGTTTCACCTGTCAGACTTTCTCCAAGGCATTACTGAAATCTGCCAGATTCGCGCCCAACAGAAGGGAATCTCTTTGATTTACGAACCGCTAACTCCACTTCCAACTTGCGTCCAAGCCGATGAAAAAAGATTGAGGCAAATTCTCATCAACTTACTCGGTAATGCCATAAAATTCACCGAGAAAGGAGGCGTTAGTTTTAAAGTAGATAGACTAGAGACTCAGCAATCTTTGTCATCACCAATCGCCAATCCCCAATCCCTAACAGCGAAATTTATTTTCCAAGTAGAAGATACAGGCATTGGCATCGCGCCGGACGAACTCTCAAAAATATTTTTGCCCTTCGAGCAAGCCAGCGGTTCAGTTAGCCAGATAGAGGGGACAGGATTAGGGCTGCCAATTAGTCGCCAATTAGTGGAGATGATGGGCGGCGAACTGAAAGTACAAAGCTCTTTAGGTAAAGGCAGTATTTTCTGGTTTGAGTTAGAGTTGCCTATTACCGAAAGCTGGGAAGGGTATCAAAAAGAACCTGAAAAAATTATCAGGGGTTTCTCAGGCGCTCAGCGGAAAATTTTAGTCGTTGACGATCGCTGGGAAAATCGCTCTGTCCTAGTTAATCTTTTAGGTCCTATTGGGTTTGAATTAATGGAGGCAACGGACGGTCAAGACTGCGTGAATAAAGCGCTGTTATTTCAACCGGACTGTATTATAATTGACTTAGTAATGCCCGTCATGGACGGCTTTGAAGCGGTGAGGCGGATCAGAAAAATTCCTGCATTGAAAGATGTAATCGCGATCGGAACTTCTGCTAGCATTTTATCCGGCGAACCCCACAGTATTTTCCATGCGGGTTGCAACGCTTTTCTCCTCAAACCAATTCGGGCAGAAAAGTTATTAGAATGCTTGGGCAACCATTTAGGTTTAGAATGGATTTATGAGGAGCGAACAACTTTCAGTTCAGAAGGTATCTTCACCGATTCCCCTTCTCAAATCCAAGACCAACAACTGATTGCTCCCCCTTCGGAAGAAGTTGCAGTCCTGTTCGATTTAGCCATGAAAGGTGAACTCCTCAGTATTGAGAAGCGAGCCAGCAAGCTGAAGGCAATAGATATGCGTTATGCACCTTTTGCCAATCAGTTGCTTGAATTAACCAAAAACTTTGAAGAAGACAAATTAGTTGAATTTGTTCAACAGTTTAGATGAGGACTAAAAATGACTAGCGAATCTTTAGACAGAGGAACCATTTTAATTGTGGATGATACGCCCACTAATCTGGGTGCAGTATTGGATTTTTTGAGCGCATCTGGCTTCACTGTTTGGGTAGCTCGCAGTGGGTCTAGCGCTATCAAAAAAGTGCAATATTCTCAGCCGGATTTAATTTTGTTGGATGTTCTGATGCCAGAGATGGACGGATTTAAAACCTGTCAACATCTAAAAGCAAATGACTTAACTAAAGATATCCCAGTCATTTTTATGACCGCGCTGGACGATACAGAAAGCAAAGTCAAAGGCTTTAATGTGGGGGGAGTTGATTATATCACTAAGCCCCTTCAACAGGAAGAAGTTTTAGCTCGGGCTATCACTCACCTGAATCTGCGAAATCTAACTAAAAAGCTTCAGGCGCAAATTGTCGAGCGCGAGCGAGCGCAAGCCGACCTACAAGTTTTGACACAAGAGCTAGAGACGCGAGTAGAACAGCGCACCGCTGAACTTTCCCAAACGAATGAACGCCTCAAGCAGGAGGCTGCTGAACGCAAGCTTGCAGAAGCAGCTTTGCAAGCATCGGAAGCGCGAGAGCGGCACAAAGCCCTACAGCTCGAAAATTCCCTCCACGAACTCAAGCAGGTGCAAAGCCAGCTCATTCAGAGCGAAAAAATGTCCGGGTTAGGCCAACTCGTAGCTGGCGTAGCCCATGAAATCAATAATCCAATTAATTTTATTTATGGAAATCTTTCCTATGCTCTGGAATATTCAAAAGCTTTGGTCACTATCCTTGACCTCTACGAAAAGCACTATCCTAATCCAGCTCCAGATATACAAGCAGAAATCGCAGCCAGCGAGCTAGATTATCTCAAAGACGACTTGCCTAAATTGTTCAAATCGATGTACTTAGGAGCCGATCGCATCCGCGAAATTGTTTTGTCTTTGCGCCTCTTCGCACGGCAAGAAGGATATGAAATGAGAGCGGTCAACCTTCACGAAGGCATGGATAGCACGCTGATGATTTTACAGAGCCGGCTAAAATTTAAGTCAGACCGCCCCTCGATTGAAGTGGTGCGGGACTATTGCCCAAACCTGCCAGAAGTGGACTGTTATGGGGGAGAAATGAATCAGGTATTTATGAATGTACTTGCAAATGCGATCGATGCTATTGACGAGTGGAACAAGCAGAGATCGCTAGAAGAAATTAAAGCGAATCCTAGCGTGATTCGGATTAGCACAGAAATAACAAGCAGCAATTGCGTAGCTGTCCGAATTGTGGACAATGGGCCAGGGATCTCGGAAGAGGTTCGTCGCCACGTATTTAACCCGTTTTTTACGACAAAACCCCCCGGTAAGGGCACAGGGATTGGGCTGTCCATTAGCTGGCAAATTGTAGTGGAAAAACACCGGGGAAGCTTGGGGTGTATTTCTGCGCCAGGCAGGGGAACAGAGTTTACTATTGAGATTCCGATTCGGCAGGAGTCTCCTGTCTTGTCGCTGTCAGCTTGATGTTCTGCAAAAATTTAGTGAATCCATTGGGTTGATTTTTTAGGACAATTTCAGGATAGCAAGTTAAAAAACCTAGGGGGCGATCGCGCTTCGATGTTACTCTCTAACCCACCACTGATTTCTCACCTACAGAATGAAGTATTCGGGTGCGATCGCCCTCAAAAAAATCCACCTGTAAATAATCTGGATTTTTAACAAATATGTCCGACCATTCGATCGGATTCAACAGCAACGACGTAAAACATAGAGGCAACGCCTCGCAAGGGATCGATTAAATTAGCCTCGTTCTCTCGCCCAAATGCTGCAACATTGACCTTACACAGCCTGAAGCGATAGAGCAGTTTTATCCCACTTTTTGTCTGAGTATGTCAGATATCGTCACCCCTTATTGAGAATGACAATGTGCTGCGAAATCTCCCTAAAATGATGGAATCCCTGATTTCTCAAGGATTCCATCTATCGGAGCGGCGGGATTTGAACCCACGACCCCTACTACCCCAAAGTAGTGCGCTACCAAGCTGCGCTACGCCCCGACAGCTTTAATAGCTTAGCATAGAATTCCCGAAAAAGTCAAAAAACTTTTAAAACTTTTGCAGCCTGCACCAAAGTCGGAACCACAGCCGTCGGCCAAAAACCCTCGCACCTCCTGCCAGCATTCAAGATCAATTGCACGCTGTAAGCTTCGGGATAGCCTTCCACCTGCACCCACAGCAAGTCGCTTTCAGCTTCAATAGCTATTTTTTCCTCGTCCATTAACTCAGAAGCCATTTGACTCATTGTGCCTGCTAATTGCCCCAACAATCGGCAAAAATCGTTTAACTCAGCCTCCGTGAGTTCGATCGCCCAACCGTCGCCAGCCACCAAACCCTTAAACTCCTCGGCCTCCGGGTTCCATCCCAAACGCCACCCAACACCCGTTTTAATTACACGTTTTACCATTAAGGGATTTTAGATTTTAGATTTTGGATTTTAGATTAGTAGGGTTTACCCATAAATACGAAAGAAAACGGGTTTTTTACCTGTGTTAAAAGCTCAAATGCAGTATTTCCATAAAAAACCCGGTTTCTGCATTCGTGAGTATTAAGGTGCCAGCAACTTCGCATCTCCCGGCTGCGGCTGCGGTATCTCCGGCGAACTCGATCGCCCTTGTGGTTTTTCCGCCCCCGGTGTGCGCCCACGCCCGGAATTCTCCGTAAAAACATCAACCAAAGCTTGAACCAAAGCATCCCGCTGTGTTCTATTTAACCTTTGAATAGCAGCACGATCTTGTTCCATTGGATTTGACCGCAAAACGTCGTTTCCCGGATACACGCTTTCTACCAAATAATCGGGAGTCGCGCCCAAATAGTCAGCTAAACTCAACTTCCAATCAAAGCGGTAATTGGGCGGGCGTCCTTTGACAAATACGTGATATCGAATCAACCGCCCGACTAAAGTATTGGTAGAATCGACTTTTCCAGTTTCCTTGGAAATGTAGTTATTTTCGATCGGGAAATCCGGCAATTTTTCGTACACAAATTTCCACGCATCTTGCACCCTCACTTGCAACGGCGCAGATTGTTGAGCAACCCGCTGCACAGACGCCGACTCAGAACTCCGCAGCAGCGAAGGTTCCAAAGCCGACAGACTCAGTTCACCCGATTCCAATACCCAACTCAAAAGCGTGAAAATCGCCACACTCAAAGTAACGAACAGAAAACTCAAGCCCAGCTTTAATTTCTTCACGGTTTTGACAATTATTTCAAAAATAGAATAATTTCATAAACTTACCGCCAAGCAGATGTCCTAGTTTCTAATTTTAGGACTTAGGGAAAGAAACCCGGTTTAGGAAAATCAGAAGTTTGTCAACGAGACAGCTAAGAAGAAACCGGGTTTCTCGCCCAGGCCCGCCAGTCTAGTTTGAGAAAGTTTTGAGTGTGGAGTTTAAAAAAATTGCTCGCAATTCACCACTCAAAACCCAAAACTCCCGAAGTCTAGATGTCTCCGATAATTTCCGGCTGAGTCAGTTCGTCCGACATCTCAAATATCGCCCGCATTACAGGTTTCATTTGATGGTCGTCCATACTGTCAAAATCTTCATAGCGACGGCGTTTTGCGCGGTTCGCCACCTGCACCGTAATCCGATAGCGGTTGGATGCAGCACTGATCAATTCTTCCGCCCGACGGGTTAGCTGAGTTGAATCGAAGGGTGGACGCTTATTAGCCATGAGACTACCTACTTTATGTAATGTTACATTCTAGTCTAGTATGTCAAGATTCATAATTTATTAACTGAGTATCATTGCTTATGCAGGTAGCAACAGCCTATTCCTTTGGTCACTTGCATCGGGGAAACTCTCATCCCCTCAAATTGGTTGCTTTCGGTGACAGCTTAATCTACGGTTTCGGCGACGGTGTAGGCGGTGGCTGGGTGGAAAGATTGCGGCGCCAGTGGATGTTACCGGAGAGTGCAGGACACGTTTTATACAATTTGGGTGTTCGGGGCGATCGCACTTATCAAGTCTCCCAGCGGCTCGAAAACGAGTTTCGCCACCGTGGCGAACTGAGAAACCGCGTCCCGGATGCGATTATTCTTTCGGTAGGTCTCAACGATTCGGCGAGAGTGCAGTCGCCTACCGGGCGCAGCTACACTGAGTTTGAACATTTTAAAACTGTTTTGGATCATTTATTAAACCTGTCCCAACAACTTTGTCCGGTGATATTTGTCGGGATGGTGCCGGTGGATGAAAGTAAAATGCCTTTTCAAGATTGTTTGTATTACAGTCATGCTGACCAATATCGGTATAAAGAAGCAACGAAATTAGCTTGTGAGTTGCGGGGAATTCCCTATTTAGATATTTTTGATAAATGGGTAAATCGGGGCAGTGATTGGTGGCGATCGCGCTTGATTGCAGATGGGCTTCATCCCAATGCAGCGGGCTATCAATCTTTATTTGAAGATGTGACAAGTTGGGAACCGATCGCCAGCATTAGTCATTAGTCATTAGTCAGTAGTCATTAGTCATCAGTAAAAATGAAGTAGGGTGCGTCAGCTAGCATTATTTCCGCTACAAACTAAGAATCTCACAACTGACCCACTCCCCCAAAAAACGGTGAGTCAGATTCATACTTTCCGTGCAAATTGAAAATCTCAAACCTGACGAACCCTACCACTGATTGTATTCTTGACCATCAAAGAAAACTTTATAAAAGGCTCAATAACCAGGTGGATGTTGCAAACTACCAACCACTTTATCGATCGCTTCTGCGATCGCCAACAACTCCATTTCACGCCACCGCTTACCAACAATTTGCATTCCAATCGGTAAACCATTTTGAGTTTGTCCAATTGGAATTACCACCGCAGGATGTCCACTAAGATTAAAGGGCATGGTATAAGATCCGTTTGCCACTGAATAAGGATAGGATCTGCCATCAATGTCAACGGCATTCCAAGCGGGACGGTGAGTAAACGCAGCGGTTGCGGCAACCGGACAAAGCCATACATCCCACGGTTCTAATGCCTCATCTATATGGGCAGTAAAGCGATCGCGCTGTGTGAGTACCTCGAAATATCTTTTCAAACTTGGATTCAATATCTCAGGTAGCAATCTGCTGAAATCTCCCAATTTTCGGAGTTCCTTGTCGCCTTGGGTTGCGGTGCGGAAGATTAACTCTAAACTACGACGCAGGTTATATCTATCCTGCGGTTGAGCGTAGATAGTGAGGTACATTGAGATTCGTCCGTAGAGATTCAATATTTTGGATAGGTCAAAGTCTTTGGGAAGCCAGCGTTCGGTTTGGACACCTGCGTGAGAGAGTGTCTGCACGATCGACTCCATAGCTGCTCGAATTTCAGAAGCAACGGGAACTTCGGCCCATTCAGCAGTCCAAGCGATTTTGAGATGCTGCAAAGGCTTGCCAGAGGGTCGATCGAGCGGAACCGGTGGGACATCAGGGCGCCGCAGATCCGCGCCTGCAATTAACGAAAAACATAGCCGGATATCTTCGATTGATCGAGTAAAACACCCAACGGTCATCATTTGCCGAATAGACAGTGGCATTCCCGGCACTTCAGGAATCTGCCCTGCTGTAGAAATACGGCGATCTGTCGGCTTTAAACCATATATGCCGCAGAAATGAGCGGGTTGACGCACCGAACCCCCGAAATCGTTGCCCAAATCCAAGGGTGAAAGTCCTGCTGCGACAGCCGCGGCACTCCCCCCAGAACTGCCTCCAGGTGTGTAGTCAAGATGCCAAGGATTATTCACCCGTGGAAACAGAGAATTTATGCTTTGATAATCGGCAGCCAGTTCCGCCATGTTGGTTTTTCCCATAATGACAGCACCTGCTGCCCGCAATCTCGCAACAGCAGTTGCATCCTGTTGAGGCACATAATCTTTGAGGGGAATATAGCCTGCTGTGGTGCGGAGTCCGGCTGTTTCAAAAATGTCTTTAATCGTGATGGGAACCCCATGTAAAGCACCCCAGTTTTCTCCTCTGGCTAGGGCTTCATCGGCAAGTCTTGCTCTTGTACGAGCATTGTCTTCATCCAGGGTACAAATGGCGTTTAATTGCGAGTTGTGCTTTGCGATTTGAGTAAGGTAAGCGTCCAGAACTTCGACGGCAGAGACTTCGCGATCGCGAATCATTCGCGCTAGCTGATGGGCAGAGGCAAACGTCAGGCTACTCATAAGCAACAAACAGGTATTTCTCGATCGAGTCAATTATATTCGCTTTTAGTTAATATATAGCAATCCTTGCAGGAGTCGTATTTTTTTTACCCCACCCCAACCCTCCCCTTATTAAGGGGAGGGAGTAAGAAATTCACAAATGATTTAGGATTTATATAGTTAACTAATATCAAACGGCTTTGTTCCTAAATCCTGTTAATTGCAGACACCAGGTAGATAAGGGAGATAAGCAACATAAGGATTTTAAGGAATTTAAGCATTTTAAAATCCCCCACTCAGAATAAAAATATTTATTTTAAACGACCGTATCTTCCCCACACTAAAAATAAAAGCATTCAATAATGATTACATAAGTGAGGAAAAAAGCCATTTCGGGCAGAATCAATCAGCCTATCAAAAGCTTAGTTCTCCTCAATAAAAAAATTGTGTAAATTGGAGAATCAAAAAATGTCTGTATTACATCGCATCAAATCCGGTACATCTGTTTTATTAACCTTGGGAACCGTTGCCGGAACCGCAGCGCCGATGCTAGCTCCCGCGCCTTCTTTTGCTCAGACAGCTTTTTCGGATGTTAATAGTAACTACTGGGCAAAAGACTTTATTCAAGATTTGTCAGAAAGAGGAATTATCAAAGGATTTCCCGATGGCAGTTTTCGGCCGGATGCACTGGTAACGCGGGCTGAATTCGCGGCAATGGTGCGTTCTGTGAAAAAGGCAAAAACACGCGCTGCTGTAAGGTTTGCCGATGTTCCGTCTAATTTTTGGGCAAGCGGGGCGATCGCAGAAGCTTACGAAATGGGATGGATGTCTGGCTATCCCGGCAATGTTTTCAGGCCGGCACAGCAGATTCCTCGCGTTCAAGTTGTAGTCGCTTTAAATAACGGAATGGGCTATGAGCCTAGGTGCGATTTTCAAGATGTTCTCAGCTACTATAATGATGCGGGTGAGATTCAAAGTTATGCTGTCAAAAGCGTTGCTGCTGCTACTGAAAAACAATTGGTTGTCAGCTATCCCAGTCCTAAATCTCTCAAACCGAACAAGTCAGCAACGCGAGCTGAAGTAGCTGCTTTTATCTATCAAACATTAGTTAGTACCAATCAAGCAAGACCAATTAATTCTCCTTACATTGCTAAGATTGATGTTAGCGAATCTGTTGCTGTGCAAATTCCCAGGGGGGTGACTATCCCCATCGAGTACGCAAAGGGCAAGATTTTGCTCGGCCCTAATGACAAGTCTCCGATTACGCTGACTGTTGCTGCGGATATCACGGGCAATAATGGCCAAGTGCTGATACCCGAAGGCTCGAAAATTAGCGGCGAATTGCGATCGACTACTTCGGGCGTTCAGTTTGTGGCTCAAGAATTAAGTATAATCAACGGCAGCAGAGTGCCTCTCAATGCCACTTCGCAATTGATTACTAGGAAAGAAACTGTTACCAAGGGCGTTAATGTTGGTAATTTGGTTAAGAATACGGCGTTGGGTGCAGCAGCAGCGGCGGCGATCGCAGGTGTTACGGGCGATCGGGCGATCGCGACTGAAGAGGTGCTCGGCGGTGCGGGAATCGGGACTTTGATCGGGGTGTTTTTGGGTCGAGATAAAGTCGATTTGTATGCTGTTAATCCTGACACCGATTTAGATTTGCTGTTGAAGTCCGATTTGGTAGTTGGTACTGCCAGCACAGGCATTTGTAGCGCTCGATAGAGCCGATACTAGGAAATTTTTTCAAACCCCTCGCCTTGCAGGAGAGGGGCTTTAATTTGTATATTTTACCTCGCTACAGGTGCATCTAATCAAATAATTATCCAGCGATTTTCTTTAAGTGTAAATTTCTACGGACATCCCAAACTTTCGCGGGTAGAAACTCCCGTCACGGGATTGACACCATCTGCTTTCTCGCACAGGAGAGTCACTTGATAAGCGTCGATAATCGCGTCACTAAAATCAGCGCCGGAAATTGCAGCATCAAAAAACCGAGTTCGAGTCATAATTGCCTCGGAAAAATTAGCATTCGTCAAATTAGCGCCATCAAATGTAACTCTATCTGCCAAAGCACCGGAGAGGTTGGCACCTGACAAGTTGGCATTCAGCAAAACTCCCTTAGTCAAAATCGCATTAGTTAAATCAGCACCTTGAAAATTGGTTCCCCGCATTTCAGCAGCGACAAATGTTCCCCCCGCTAAATCCGAGTTGGAAAAATCGCGATCGGACAAATTAATATTTGTGTAATTAATATTTGTTTTCGGCAGGGCAAATGCCGGAGTAGCACTCAGCAGCACCCACCCAACAGCCAACACTAAACTTAAAAACAGGCTCAGGAATATTCGGAAAACGCTTTTCATAATGATCGGAATGGGGAATTGGGCATAGTTGACTGTTGACTGCTGACTGTTGACTGTTAACTGCTGACTAATGACTAATGACTAATGACTAATGACTAATGACTAATTAAAATCGCTTTACCCAATCTTCGCCAACGCTAAGTGTCAAGTCAGAATTGATTTCACCCGTAGAAGATGCTTCAATTTTACCGCCGCCTAACTCTTTTTGCAGTAGATTCGCTGCCTCTAAATCGCCTTGCTGAACAATAATTTGACTTTGACGCTGCTTCAGGGGCGCATCCTGCACAACAGATACATTAAAAAAGCCCTTTTTTGTGAGAAAGTCAGCAACGTTTTTTGCAGTTGTCGGTTTGCTAGAAGCGTTTTGGACAGATATTTTGAGGTTTTTGGGCAACAGGGACTCGCTGGGAGTGCGAAATCGTCCTTGTTCAAAATCCGGCACGCTCTGGTTCAAGTATTGTGTCATAATGCGATCGCGCCCGAGCACATCTACAATCCAATAACTCCTCAAATCCCCTGTTTCTGAACTAGAACGTCCAGGCAACATTACCATTTTAAAATTATCTCGTTCCAATTGCAAACCAAAATTGGCTAGCGTCAATATTTCCTCATAACTTAGGTTTGTATCCACATATTTTTGCATCAATCGAACAATTTGTGGCAAGCGCACCAATGCTGATGGACTTGCGAGGCGGTCCCGAATAGCTTGAATTAAAGATTGCTGCCGTTGAATGCGGCCAATATCTCCTAAACCGTCGTTGCGAAATCGAGCAAATTGTTCTGCCTGTTCTCCGTTGAGAGTTTGCCATCCCTGCCCTAAGTTTATTTTTAACTTTTGAGCGGTATCTGTATAGGACATCGCGCGAGGTACAAATACCTCAATTCCGCCCAACAAATCGACTAATTCCTGAAACGCATTACTGCTGACTCGCACGTATCGTTCAATTTTCGTATTGTTCAGCATACTGCTAACCAATCGCGTGGCCAAAGCTGCTCCTCCTCTAGCATTGGCTTCGTTAATTTTGCTGAAGCTAATTCCAGCATCTTCGACTTTAGTATCTCGTGGAACTGAAAGCAAACTAATAGATTTATCTCTAGGTTCGAGGTGCAATAAGAGTATTGTATCGCTGCGACCGTTAAATATCTTAGGGGAATTGGCGGCAGATTCTGGCACACTGTCAATTCCCAATATCAAGATATTAACTGACCGCGACAGGCGGTATCCAGAGCGGTTGGAGGATAGATAGTCAAAGCCCGTCGCCTCTAATACTCTATTGATAATTGGCGGTTCCACGGGAGCTAAAAGGGCGGTAATTGCACCCAATGTGGCCGAGATGGCGGCTGTGAAAACTAGGAAAAATAGCCCCACTATATACAGGAAGAATTTAGGCTTTTTTCTAGAAATTTGATCGACTGGTGTAACAAAGTCTCTTTTAAAAATTGACAAGTTTTTCATAGACTTGCTGTTGGTTATTGCAGTTTTTCAGCTTTGCAGTAAAACTTGGGCGGTGCTTCTAGAAAGTATTTGAACATAGCCGGACACAGCCAGCCTTCGAGATTTTTCGATTCCCACCGATACCAGTTACCGCCGTATTCTGCTTTCAACCACAGCATTTCTGCTTGATATCCGGGAAATGGATTGGCTGAAAATAAAAGTCGGAAACCTTGGGCGGCATTGGGAATGTCTGCCACAAGCGCGTTAATCATTTCGGGGACGCCCTGAACAAATGGTTCTCGGACAAGTCCGACTCGCTCGTCGTCAAAAACCCAGGTGTACTGTTCGCGATAGGGGTAAATTACCATCATGGCATTGGACATGGTATTCGCCTCTTTTCATTTCCTTTGTTTTGTCTGCAAAAATGCAAGTGTGGATACATTATATTCTGTTGCGCGGAAGTTGTGCGCTATCCGCTTTGACAACCCTGTTTTAACTTAGGATTTTTCGCGGGTTATTTACAAATTTTATTCGGTTTCGGCGGATTGGCTAAGTTTAGGGCTATGGGGCTTTAGATCTATTTTTTGGTTTTTTAAATTTTATGTAAAAACTATCTCAATTCAATAGGAACAAAGGTGATTCCTTGCAGAATTTTTACTCTTAGGGTGAATATTTGTATAACCATTACTACGTTTATAGTAAGGATAAATAGTCTGTATTCTCCCAAACTATGAGAACCGACACCCTAACTAAAAACCTATAACTGTTTGTAGCTGGGTGTGATGTTTCTTTTCGGGAAGCTCCAGCTCAAATTCTCGTCAGCTCAACCAGGGCATTAGCTAAATATTGATACTGCGGCAAAGTATTGTATAACTGAGCCGAAATCCTCACCAACTGCTTACTAGCATTTGGCCAAGGAATCACCGGTACTTCAATTTTAAAAATCTCCCATAGCGCCTCTTGCAAAGGTGGAATTCCTCCCTTTGCAACCTCATCAGATTGAGAGTCTGCCAGTGGCACAACTGCCATCGAACCCACCATTTCATCAGGACAAGGTAGTGGCAAATCTAATTTGTCAGCCAATATTTTTCTCCCCGCCAACGCTAAAGCATGATTCTTTGCCCTCAATTCAGGCCAGCCGCCGCTCAACAAAGAACCCATAAAATCAATAGCTACAGGTACGCACAAATAGGGACTCGGATCGACTGTTCCCATCCAGTCAAATTCTAGTTGAAAGCGCGATTTATCAGCGCGGGGCGAGTTAGCACCGTGACTGATCGTAGTTGGGCGAATGGCATTTTGCTTGTCGCGCCGCACGTATAAAAAGCCCGCACCTTTCGGCGCACACAGCCACTTGTGGCAATTTCCCGTATAGTAAGCCGCGCCAATTTCCTCTAAATTAAGTGCTACCATTCCCGGCGCGTGAGCTCCGTCTACCAATACATCTACGCCACGGTTAGCTAACTCACCGACTAATTGTTTGATGGGAAATATTAAACCTGTTTGGCTGACAACGTGGTCTAATAAAGCTAACTTTGTTTGCGGTGAAACGCACTTAATTATTGCTTCAATAATTTGGTCGGGTGACTCAATGGGAAAGGGGACTTCTGCTACTACTACTTTAGCGCCTGTACGCTCGGCTACAAAATTAAGTGTGTTGCGGCAAGCGTTGTATTCCTGATTTGTAGTTAGCAATTCGTCGCCCGGAGAAAAACAGAGCGATCGCAAAACAGCATTTACTCCCGTCGTCGCATTCGGGACAAACGCCAAGTCATCCTCACTCGCACCGAGAAATGCTGCTAACTGATTTCTCGCATTATCCAACAAGGGTTCAAATTCCCGCAGTAAAAAGCGCAATGGTTCTCTTTCCAGTTGTTCTCGAAAAATGGTTTGCGCTTCGAGTACGGGAATCGGACAAGCCCCAAAAGAGCCGTGATTGAGGAAAGTTATATCGCGATCTAGCAACCAATATTGGTTAATCATTAGTAATTAGTAATTAGTAATTAGTCAGTAGTCAGTAGTCAGTAGTCAGTAGTCATTAGTCATTAGTCATTAGTCAGTTAACTGTCATGAGCCAGTTGTCCTTAGTCAGTTAACAGTCAACAGTCAACAGTCAACCGTTAACCATTTTACCTTTTAATTGCTCAAACTCTTCTAATGTATTGCAATTGGATAACATTACTGCTTCTCGTTCCCCTACAGGTAGAGGGATTGCGGAGATTTGATTTAACCACACTTGAAAGGAACGTCCCCCTTTGTCAATAAAACTTTGCAAACTGGGCAGAGATTGTTGGCGGTAGAAGCCGCACAAAGGCTCCCAGCGCGAATTTTGATAAGGCACAACTGCTAAAGTTGATGGAGGAAATTCGGTTAACTGACTTGCCCAATTCTGAATAATCTGGGCATCCAACAAAGGCAAATCGCAAGCTAACAGTAAAATCCAGTCGGCGGCTATTTCTGTCAATCCCTGAGTCAATGCAACCAAAGGCCCGGAACCGGGATTGTACTCTACCAGAAATTGGGATGTTTCGGTTAAGGTTGATCGATAGCGATCGGGCCAAGCAGTCAGAACATAAACTTCGGGGGTTACAACTGCGGCAACTTCCAACGCCCGCTGCAATAGGGATTTGCCCTCAATTTCCAGCAAAGCTTTATCCCTACCCATCCGCGAACTTTGACCGCCTGCAAGCACAATTACAGCAATTTTATGATTAGTCATTAGTCATTAGTCATTAGTCATTAGTCATTAGTCATTAGTTATTAGTCATTAGTCATTAGTCATTAGTCATTAGTCATTAGTTATTAGTCATTAGTTATCGCAAGAATTGCCTGTTTTGAATAGGCCAAATGCCTGTTCCACAATAATTATTGGAGATGTCTAGTAGTCAGTCGTCAGTAGTCATTAGTTAACTGTCAACTGTCAACTGTCAACTGTCAACTCAAAACACTAACGGCTTGGCTAACTTCCTCAAGTTTTTGCACGACTTGACCGCGACTTAATAAGGTTTCTGCCTCAATTAAACCCGAGTTTATATCCACACAAACTCCGCTGCGCCACAGATAAAATCCGCCGTTCCAGATAGCGGACTGCATGAATTCCGAGGATTTTCCCAGCAACACTTCCTGCATTTGTTTGAATAACTCTGGGGCTGATTCCAAGGCAGGATTTGTGTTGCTAAAACCGTAATCTCCGTGAGCTAAAAGCACTCGTTCAAACTCAGCATCCGGCTTGGAAATGCCGATAATCGCAGTACGATCGCGCGGCAAATCGCAGCTTCCCTCCAATCCTTTGACTGTGGTATAATTTTTTATTCCCCGCAGCTCAAAGGCTTTTTGAAACATACTTTCTGTGGGCGGGTGGACGTAGCCTGATATGACGTTAACGTCGCCGGCACAGGGACACCACATCAACTCCATTGTCGAAAAAGGTGGCCGTTTACCAATTTCGCGGCGGTAGGGAACTAAAGCGGCGGCTTGAGGAAAATGCTTGGGAAGGTAAACAAAACCCAAACCCGTATTGTCAAAAACTTGCTGGACTTTTTCTAAACTCAGTTTTCTCCAGTCAACTCCCAAACCGCGCCAAATTTCAATCAGGGGAATGCCTTCCTTGGTTGGCATGGTATCGCCCCCGTGCATGACGGCTGGAACGCCCCTAGCGGCTAAAATTAGGGCGGTTATTGGGCTAATTGGAGCTGTGCGCGATCGCCCGTCGTAAGCAACGCCAAACACGGCCACGGTAGAGACGGAAAACCCTTTTTCTCGGTTTGGCGGGGCAAGCATAGGCCCCAATTCTTCATAAGCATCGAGCATTCCGGCTAATTCTTCCCCAGTCGGCCGTTTAATGCGGTGGGCAATCATAAAAGCTCCGATTTGAGCCGGTGTTGCTTCCCCCAGCAGCATCATCCGCGTGGCTGCTGCTGCTTCGGAGCGAGTTAAGTTTTCTCCTGTGTGTACTCCGCTGCCAATTTTTCGCAGCAATTCTCTAAATGCGTCACTCATAACATTTGAAATTGGTAATTGGTAAGGGGTAGTTGGTAGTTAGTAATTGGTAGTTAGTAATTGGTAATATTTGAATCCGTTTAAATTTAAAATTCCCAAAATTCACTTCAAAATTATCGAATTAACTGCCTGATTTTTCTAGCTTGATTACATCAAAAGGCGGCACAAATTCGCGTACTAGATTCCAGAAATGGGCGATCGGCGGAATTTGCATTCGATCGTGAGTTGTCACCAACACCACTTCGCGAGTCCAAGTGGGATCGGCGGCCAATTGACCGATCGCCGAAACCTTGGAATTTGATCGATCTTGGGCGATCGACCGAACGGCTAAAGTGCGATCGCCCTTCGCCTCCACCAAAGCTGAATGCGGCAGCAAAGCAATCAATTCTCCCTGTCGCACCACACCCCGAAAAGCATCAAGAGTGTTGAGTTCCAAAACAGCATGAAGTTTAGCACCGATGCGTCCAAATTGTTCTTGCACCATCCGCTGCATTCCGTACCCATCCTTAAACACCACTTGCGGGTAACAAATCAATTCCGGCCAAGGTACTCGTTCGTACTGGGCCAGAGGATGACCCGCCGCCATCAATACCTCGATCGGCTCATTGTAGAGCACCTCAACCAACATTTCCGGGGCTTGAGTAAAATAGCGGTTGTTCATCACCACCGCTATGTCCACCAACCCATCTTTGAGAACTTTCAGGGCTCGATCGCTCCCGAGGGCAGTCACCCGCAATTGCACGTCTGGATAGTCGCGGCAAAACTTTTGCAGCACAGGCGGCAAATAAGCAGCGCAAACCGAATGAATCGCAGCCACGCAGAGTTCCGGCTGCTTTCCCGCCCGTAAGTCTCCCAATTCTTCAGCAGCATTTTGCCAAGTCTGACAGATTTTGCGAGCGTGAGGCAGTAGGCATTCCCCTCCCACGGTCAGTTTCGCGTGGGCCGTGCGGTGAAACAGCGACAAACCCACTTCCGCTTCTAATCCCTGCACTTGGCGGCTAATAGTCGATTGGGTAACGCCACACTTCCGGGCCGCTTGCTGAAAGCTACCAGTTTCAGCAACTGAAAGAAATGCTTGAAGCTGCTCTAAGCGCATGGATGTTTAATTCGAGATGGTTTCAGAAATTTTACTGGAAGATAATCTGTGACATTAACCGATGTAGTAGCAGAATTTAGTAGACTTTGATACAGGTACAGATTAGTTTTGATTCCGGGGCCAGAGGCGGGGATGCTTCGCTCCAAGCATCAATCTGCTGCGGCAGGTTTCTGAGCCTCCAAGTAGAGGTCGATTCTCCTATGTTGAAGGGATTTCTGAATCAGCAAACTTATCAAAAAATAGATTCAATAAAGATAAATTTCTCCAATATTGCCAGCTTCTAGCTAAACCGTTTCAATGAACGGCACTCTAGTAATCCCTTCATCAAGTGCGCTCAATTGCTCTGTTTTTCCGTAAGTTGTGAATTCAAAAGATAGCATTGAATTTCGTACCTCCTTGGGAATTATAGTACCTCACTCTCCCTAAACCTCTCAATAAATGTACGAATATTTCAGGCAGGTTAAAGCCTGCTGTGAACTTTCCTCCCCGGACTAAAGTCACTTTTGTTTTATGTTTTTTTGTGTATAAACTAGAAATTAGCGGGTCAGCAACACAAGTGCAACTAGGATCGATCGCACAGGAAAGCCGAAATGCTGCAATTTCTTAAGATTATGTCATTTAACCACAATTTTATTCTGCAAAGTGGATGTTGCCAGTGGCAACCCCAGTTGATGGGACTGCACGCGGTCAGCGATTTGTTAATTGCCTTGGCTTATTATTCAATTCCAGCAATTCTGACATACTTTGCCCGGAAGCAGCGGGACGTGCCTGTGAGCAAGGGGTTTCTCCTATTGGGAGCCTGGTTTTTCTGCGGCGGGACAACTCACTTGATGCAAGTTTGGATGCTGGTGCATCCCAGCTACTGGCTGTCAAGTTTGATCGCCGCCGTTACCGCTATCATCTCTTTGTGGGCTGTAGCGTCCCTGATACCCTGGGTTTCTCAAATGTTGGCTTTGGCTGGGGCGGCCTCTTTTCCAGCAAATACGGCGCTCTTAACCCAAAAGGTCGATCAACCGCAAGCCGACTCTGCCATTAAAAATTCCGTCCCCTCCCTCACAACCGAACTCCAGCAAATTAACCAGCAATTGATTGCAGAAATAACGCAGCGCGAGCGAGTCGAGGAACTCCTGCTTGACACTGTAGACAAGTTGCAAGAAAGCGAAGAACGCTTCCGCGTTTTTCAGGAATTATCTCTAGACGGATTTAACGTGTTCCGCAGCATTCGCGACGAATCCACAATTGTGGATTTTGAATGGGAATACGTCAATCCCGCAGCGGCAAAAATTCAGCAGAGAACCCCGGGCGAATTAATCGGCAAGCGATTGCTGCAAGTGCTGCCGGGTCATAAAGATAACAGTTTGTTCGATTGTTACGTGCAAGTTGTAGAAACAGGAATTCCCCTCGCAACCGAGATTTCTTACAACAGCGAAGGCATTGTCGGCTGGTTTCGGATTATGACCGTTAAATTGGGCGACGGCATTGCTATTTCTTTTGGCGATATTACTAAGCGCAAGCAAGTAGAAGCATCCCTGCGCGAGGCGCTGCAAAAACTCACTTCTCATTTTGAAAATACTCCCCTAGCGGTGATTGAGTGGGATGAAAATTTTAGGGTTAGTGGCTGGTCGCCGGCAGCCGAGAAGATTTTTGGGTGGAAGGAAACAGAAGTTTTAGGCAAGCATTTTAGCGAATGGAAATTTATTGATCAGGGAGATTTTGAAGAGGTAAAATCGGCAGTTTATAGTTTAAACAAACCAGGTAGTCGCTGCAATGTAGTTCGCAACAGCAATTATCATAAGGGTGGTTCGTTGGTGCATTGCGAGTGGTACAATTCGGCTTTTTACAGCGATTCTGGACAGTTGATATCGGTACTGTCTCTGGTTTTGGATGTGACGGAACGCTTTAAATTTCTGGAAGTGCTGCGACAGTCTGAAGAGCGGTTTCGGATTGCGGCAGAAAGTGCCAGTGATTTAATTTATGAATGGAATATCGAAACGGGTATCGTGCTGTGGTTCGGTCACGTAGACGAACATTTGGAGTACGAAAAAGGCGGATTTCCGAGGACAAGAGCAGCTTGGAACAACATATTGCACCCGATCGACCGCGATCGAGTTTTGGCCGCGGTAGATCGGTATTTGAGTGCGCCAGACAGTTCTGCCACCCCATTTTTTCAGGAATACCGCGTTCAGTGCCAGCGGGGCCGCTTGCTCCATTGGATCGATCGGGGCAAAGCAGTGCTTGACAAACAAGGTAATCCCTGCAAATGGATCGGCGTGATTAGCGACATCACCGCTCGCAAAGAGGCCGAAGAACAGCGGAATTGGGCATTGGCGCGGGAACAGGCCGCCCGTCGCCAAGCCGAAGCCAGCGAACAGTTGTACCGCGTCCTCGCTGAAGCCATCCCGCAAATAGTTTGGACTGCCACAGCCGACGGCTGGTTCGACTACTACAACCAGCGCTGGTTTGAATATACTGGCTTGACCCTGGAGGAAACTCAAGGCTGGGGGTGGCAGCTCGCCCTGCATCCAGATGACGTGGAAGATTCCGTAGAGAGCTGGAAGACCTCGGTGGAGACAGGGAAGACTTACGAGGTGGAATACCGCTTTAAACGGGCATCTGACGGAGCTTACCGCTGGCATCTGGGCAGGGCATTGCCCGTGCGGGACGCTGAGGGGAAAATTCTCAAATGGTTCGGGACTTGTACTGATATTGACGATCGCCAGCGATCGGCCCAAACAGCCTATTTTCGTGCTCAAGCTTTGGCTGTGCTGTCGTCGGCTTCCCTGGATTACGAGGAGGCGCTGCAAGGTTTGGCAGATTTAACAGTACCGCCCCTGGGGGATTGGTGCTGTGTGCATTTGCTCGATGCCGACGGCTCGATCCGCTTGCAAGCAGTTGCTCACTCAGATCCGAGCAAAGTCGCTCTGCTGTGGCAAATTGATCGGCGTATGCCGCTAGACCCCCAGGGACGGCACGGAGTAGCAAAGGTGCTGCGGACTGGTGAGTCGAAGCTCTACCCAGAAATACCGGAATGGGTGCTCGAGGCGGTTGTGCCGGACAGGGAACTGCAGTTGGTGCTGCGATCCCAGGCGCTGTCGGCAATCTGCGTGCCGCTGATCGCTCGCGGGCGGACGCTGGGAGCGATTTCGTTGCTGTGCGGGGAGTCGGGCCGCCGCTGCGGGGAGTCGGATTTGGTTTTGCTGGAGGATTTGGCGCGGGATGCGGCGGTGGCGATCGACAATGCGCGACTTTACCGGGAAGCAGCAGAGGCCAACCGGATTAAAGACCAGTTTTTGGGAACGCTTTCTCACGAATTGCGGACGCCTCTGAACGCCATTTTGGGCTGGGCGCAGATGCTGCGGCAGCGCCAGATGAGTGCCGAAAAAACGGCTGTCGGTTTGGAGACTATTGAGCGAAACGCGCGGTTGCAGACTCAAATGATTGAGGATTTGCTGGACGTTTCCCGGATTGTCAGTGGCAAAGTGTGTTTGAAGCTGTTCCCGGTAGATTTGGTGCGGATTGTAGAAACGGCAGTGAAGGCGCTGATTCCTGATGCTGAAGCTAGGGGAATTGAATTGGTCAGTTTTTGTGGCGAAGGGGTGAGCTCGGTGAGGGGCGATGCTACTCGTTTGCAGCAGGTGGTGTCTAATTTGCTCTCGAATGCTATTAAGTTTACGCCGCCGTCGGGTCGCGTGGAAATCACGCTCTCGGAGGATGGGGAACCGGGAGCAGCGGGTGGCGCCATCTTGTCTGGGCCGTCTCCGGTTCACTCTGTTTCGATCGTTGTCAGAGATACGGGAATTGGCATCAGCAAGGAGTTTTTGCCGTTTGTGTTCGATCGCTTCCGCCAAGCTGACAGCTCTTCTACTCGCAATTACGGCGGCCTGGGACTAGGATTGGCGATCGTCCGCCATCTCGTGGAACTCCACGGCGGCAGTGTCTGGGCCGAAAGTTCAGGGGAAGGACTCGGATCGACTTTCGGAGTGCGGCTGCCAATAATCAATAACAACAGTTAACAGTTAACTGTTGTTATTGGTTACTGGTTATTCGTTATTTTGTTGATACCAGGACTCTGCTCTTGAGCGTAAGATTCATTGGTAAAATAGTAATGGCTGTGCGGTTCGTTTTTAGGACTTACTCCATTCACCACTAAGCCCAGAACGTGCTGGCTTGATTTCTTCAATAGCTCCTTCGCAAAAGCCACAGTACCAGAATTAAGAACACCAGGCCGCACTACCAATAAAATCCCATCTGCTTTATTTCCGAGAATCAGAGCATCAGCAGCAACATTCAAAGAAGGAGCATCAATAATCACTGCATCATAAGTAGCCGAAAATTGCTTAATCAATAAAGTGATCCGCTGCGAATCCAAGAGAGCCATTGGATTAGGTGGAATTACCCCGCAAGTGAGCACATCTAAATTATCCATGACTTGTGCGATCGCATCCCCAAACCCTGCTTGTCCAACTATCACATTGCTCAAACCTACTTGATTGGGAAGCTCCCAAATCCGATGTTGAACAGGACAGTGCATATCCGCATCTACCAGCAAAACCTTCCGTCCTAATTGAGCTATAGCTACAGCCAAATTAGCCGATACAGTAGACTTGCCTTCTTGCGGTAGCGAACTACTGACAACAATCACTTTCAGCTCTTTATCCGAACTCAGGAACCTCAGATTTGCCTGAAGCATTCGGTAAGCAGCACTGCTCGAAGTATGAGGAGTATCTCTAACCACAATCTTTCGGGGAGATAGCTCTAAATCCTGCGCAGCAGACTTAAGTAGCCAGGAATTGCGCCGAGGATTTTTTTCAGGTTTTCTATGAAAAGGAATCACTCCCAACAAAGTAAACCCAAATAATTCCCTCGCCTCTTCAATAGTTTTAACCGACTTATCTTGAGACTCTAAAAGCAGCGCCGCAGCTATAGCCAGCAGAGTTCCCAACAAAGTACCCGACACCAGCAATAAAGACTTGCGAGAACGCACTGGTTCTTCGGGAACACTCGGCTTTTGGATAATCCGAGCATTCCCCACTTGCTGATTTTCAGTAATCCGAATTTGCTGAAGTTTTTTCTGCAATTCCTGATAATCATCTTCGGCTTCTTGGAGTTTCCTTTCAAGTTCCCGCTTTTCCTTCTCTAGCTTCGGCAAAAGTTTTACCCGCTGCTTGTAGCCAGCTAGAGCATTTGATAGAATAGTAACTCGCTGAGCCAAACCCTGGCCTTCTACATCTACCTTGATAAATTCTTCGATCAGTTTTGGTTTCACCTCTCCTATCTGTAAACTTTGATTTTGCAACGGCTGTTGCCCGCCTAAAACTTGTTGTATTTGTTGGTCTAGTAAAGCTTTCATAGTAGCTTTCTTAGTTTCTAACCTAGTTATTATAGGCGAATTATCCAGGTAGCGATTTTGCTCAATTGCTAACTGCCGCTCTATTTGTTTATATTCTTTGAGAGCTTCCTGCACAGTGCTAGATTGGCTGAGAGTGCTGGCGGTCAATGCTTGCTGGGGATTCATTTGTAATTCGTCTTCAAATGCTTTGGACTTAGCACTTGCCTTGAGTAAATCAGACTGAGCTTGGTTAATTTGACTTTCTAGTCCCGCCATAACTGCCACTGCTGATTTAGCTTCTTCTTCCAGATTTACAACTTTATTATCTTCTTTAAATTTGCTCAATTCTGCCGCTGCTTTCCGCATAGCTTTGTCGGAGTTAGGCAGTTTCTTTTCAATAAACTGTCGAACAGATACCGCTTCTAGGCGATTTACTTTTTGATTGTTATCTATATAAAAATTCATCATACTTTTTACGACATCGGCTGCTATTTTTGGGTTTTGGTCTTTGTATGAAACCGTTAGGATATCAGCTCCCCGAATAGTAGCTACTGTCAGTTTTTTTAAAAAATCTTTGGTTTTCAGAGGATTATTTTTTTCGTCTTTTAACTGAAGCCTATTTATAGTTTGTTCGACATTTTCTAGAGAACGAATCAGTTCGATCTCGGTAGTCAGAGGGTTACTTTGCTCTGCCGCAGGAGTCAACTGTCCGATTTCTTTTCCCAATTCTGTTAAAGCAGAGCCAGGAGTTGTTTTCTTAAATAACAGCTTTCCTTCTGCTTCATAAACTGCTTTTTGCTTCATCGTGGCGTAGGTGGTGAGTGCAACAACCGAGACGAATACAGCTAATGCTGGCAGCCACCTCCGCTTCAGAATCTGCCAGTATTCCTGAAATCCGATACCACTTTCAGTTGATTCCATCAGTTACTCCCGAAAAATGATTTTTTGTAAACAGTAACACCCTAGGGCGTGTTTTCAAACTATAACCATAACAGAATGCAGATCGTCATCATGGCTGTATAATTTCCAGCCAATTTCTCATATTGGATAGCAATACGTCTCCATTGCTTGAGTCGGTTGATAGCACATTCAACTATATTGCGTTGACGGTAGATTTCACGGGTAAAAGAACCGCGACGTAGTTCATTTGAAAGTCGTGGGATGGTAAAACGAATACCTCACCGACGTAGATAACTACGGATGCGACGACGTGCGATCGCCTTTGTCTCCTACGACTTTTTCAGGGGGTTGACGGGGACGATCTGCACCAGAATGCGCTTACTGCTCATTGTTCCATCAATTATTCTAAAAAAATTGACTCGTTACGTTGACAAGCAACTCAGAAGAAAAGTTATAGGTTTACCTTTACCCTCACTTTAACGTATGTGTATTTTGGTACTAAAACCACCACGAGAACGGCCTAGTTTTTCCTGTGATTCGCCTTCTTTTTTCCAGCATAGCCGAGGGTTGGTGGGCACGAATCACGGTTTGATCGACGTAATGAACCGGATAGTCTAGCTTTCGGAGTTGGTCTGTATCGGCTTGTAGGCCTTATTTGACTTGTTTCCTTTGATCGGCTTTTTGCCACCGATAAAACCGTGTTGCCACCATGAACCCACTTACTATAACGTTTTGGCTGGTCTCGCCACGGAGTCCCGGTTCTGAGTATTCACAGAATGCCATTGACAATTTATCGATGGTCGTGACGCCGGCTTATCGGTTTTGGGTTGGAGCGGTGGTAGTAGCGGTTTTAACTAATCCCACTGTTCCGTACTTAAGTCTCGAAGGGTTCCTCAAGACTCCCTGCCGGAGATCGCCTATTTTCGAGGATACAACGATGCAAGAAAACACGCCCTAGGCTTTTAAACATTATTCAGGATATCCATTATCTCACTTAAGTCAAGCACTGTCATGGTTTTAACATATATGTTGTTTGCCATCCCCCTAATGAAATATATTTTGGTAAAAATATGTAAATAATTGTAAATTTATGAGCTATGGAATCAGTATTAGGAGAAGATAAACGCAGCAATAAGCTGGCATCTCAAAGTTTAGCTTAAAAATAATACTGTCAAAAAGGAAATATAAGAGAGGGGACACATTCTTGAGAATCTCTCTTTAATAAGATTATCACTTGAGTGAGGCCCGACGATTAAAAGGTTGATTAATTTCAGGGGACAGGGTGGTATAAAAAATAACTCAGCAGTAGGTACTATATCTAGTTGCGGTAAAGTTTTTGTCTAATAGGGTGTGATGAATATGATCATAAAAAAAATCAGCAAAGTGTTGGTGGGATTAAGAACCCGTCATTTTTTGATAATCGATGCAATTTGTTTTGCGATCGCACCGTTACTGGCCTTGGCAATTCGTTTAGATGATACATTGACTCTGGCTCCCTATCTAAACAGTCTAGCGGTAGTTACAGTATTATTTGTAGCAGTCAAACTAGCAGTATTTTATGCCGGCGGCTTCTACAAGCGTTACTGGCAGTATGCGGGTCTGGAAGAAATGGCACAAATAGCGATGCTGATAGGTATATCCCTAGCAGTGGAAATTATCTTGTTCCAACAACTATACCAGCTAAATAATTCGCCGATCGCAAATCTGCCACGCTCGTTGCCGCTACTAGACGCTATAATAAGCTTTTTGTTAGTGGCGGCGATTCGTTTCAGCATTCCAGCCCTGGAAAGATGGCACCAAAAACCGTGGAAAGTTCAGCAACGCGATCGCATCCTGATAGTCGGTGCGGGCAGTGCAGGCACATCTCTGATGCAAACGATGCAGAGGAGCCCAGAGGTAGGACTCGATCCAATCGCTTTCATAGACGACGACCCCAAAAAAATCAGCAAGCAGATTCGCAAACTGACTGTAGTCGGCAATCGCTGTAACATTCCGGAAGTAGTTCGAGCGCTAAATATCGGCAAAGTCATGATTGCCATCCCCTCAGCTCCGGGAAAAGAGATTAGGGAGATCGTAGAAATTTGTCAGTCAATTGGAATTCCAACCAGCACCCTCCCCGGCCTCAATGAAATCATCAACGGTCGTGTCAGTTTAGGTAGCCTCAGAGAAGTACAGATTGAGGACTTGCTCCGCCGCGCCCCCATCCAAACCGATACCCAAAAAGTCTTGGGATTGATTGGAGGCAAAAAAGTTCTAATTACCGGTGCCGGCGGCTCCATCGGCAGCGAACTTTGTCGGCAAATATTAAAGTGCGCTCCTGCGGAAATTATCATCGTCGGACACGGAGAAAATTCTGTATTCAACATTCAACAAGAATTAGGAAAAGTCCTGTCCGAACTCAAAAAACAGAGCCCAACCCAAACATATATTACTCGCGTGACAGCCTTTATGGCCGATATTCGTTTGCTGGAGCGATTAGAGTACGTTTTTTTAACAATGAGACCAGACATTATTTTTCATGCGGCGGCTCACAAACACGTACCCATGATGGAATTAAACCCGCCGGAAGCGATTACTAACAATGTGCGGGGGACAAAAAATCTGCTGGATCTGGCATTGAAATACAATGTGGAACAATTTGTGATGATTTCCACCGACAAAGCGGTGAATCCAACTAGCATTATGGGAGCTAGCAAAAGAGTTGCCGAAATGCTGGTGCTGCAAGCAGCCAAAAAAAGCAAAAACCCCTTTGTAGTGGTTCGTTTCGGTAATGTTCTTGGCAGCCGCGGTAGCGTCGTACCTACTTTCAAACGACAAATTGCTGAGGGCGGGCCGATCACAATTACTCATCCAGATATCACGCGCTATTTCATGACAATTCCCGAAGCTGTTCAACTGGTTTTGCAGGCAGCAGTGATCGGTAATGGCGGGGAAGTTTTCATGCTTGAGATGGGAGAACCAGTCCGAATTGTTGATTTAGCAAAGGATTTGATTCGGCTCTCAGGCTATGAAGTGGGAAAAGACATAGAAATCGCGTTTACAGGGCTGCGACCGGGAGAAAAATTGTTTGAAGAACTGTTTATTCCGGGCGAGAAATACAACCGCACTAAACACGAAAAAATTCTCAGTCTTGGCAATGCCAGCCGCCTAGTGAAAGAAAATATTGACCAGGAAGTAGAAGCCCTTTGTCAAGCGGGCGATCGCAATGATGCGACTTTAATTGTCTCAATGCTAGAGCAGTTAGTGCCTGAGTATGTACCAGGGTATTCAACCGCTAATTTGCACGTTAATACAGCCCAAGAAAGAACCGCTGTCGCAAAGATTAGCAGTGCAGCATCTATTCAGTTAGAGAATGATTTGCGGGTGGCTCTGGCAAATGAGGAGTTTCGGATTCACTATCAGCCGATTATCTGCCTGGAAACTAATAAGATTAGTAGTTTGGAAGCGCTGTTGCGTTGGCAGCACCCCAATCGAGGTTTGCTTTGGCCAGACGAATTCCTAACACTGGCAGAAGAAACCGGCTTGATTGTTCCTATTGGCGAGTGGGTACTGCGGCAAGCTTGCAGTCAGATGCGGATTTGGCAGTCGCAATTTGGTCTGAAGTCTCCTTTAACAGTCAGCGTGAATCTGACTAGCAAACAGTTTTTCCACGCTGACTTAATCGAGACAATCTGCCAAATATTGAAGGAAACAAATCTTGATGCTTCTAGTTTGAGGTTAGAAATTCCAGAATATGTTGTGACGGAAAATCCCGAGTTGGCTGGGTCTGTGTTTGTCCAAGTTAAAACTTTAGGAGTGCAAGTACAAATCGACCACTGTGGTCTTAGTGATGTATCATTAACTCAGCTCTACCAATTGACGCGACTTAAGTATGGGAAATTCGACAGTTTGAAGCTAGATTGTTCTTTAGTCAGCGGGCTGGATGCTAGCAACCCGAACTTAGAAGTTCTTCAGAAAATTATTGCGATAACTCAGGAGTTAGGTATGGGTATGATTGCTACAGGAGTAGAAACGAACTGGCAAATAGCTCAACTCAAAGCTCTGAAGTGTGTCTACGGACAGGGATACTTTTTCTCTAAGCCTGTGGAATGTGCCGCGGTAGGGAGATTAATTGGGGGTATGGCTGCTAAAAGTTAATGGGGCATTTGTCAAACTTATCGGTTGAACACTAAAGAATCGGTTCAGTGATGGCGGCGCAACCGCACTAACGATGAAAGCTAGTTGGAGAAATGCATTTGAGATGGGAAAGATCGCACAAAAATTAGCAGTAATTGGGCTTGTGCTGATGTCAGCGACATCATGCCAACCCAGTGCTGCTAATTCTACTTCTTATAAAACTACACTGTATGAAAACAGTTATGAGAATTTTCCAAATCCCGAAAGAGGTTTTTTTGTTCCGTTTAACCCTCTCGGTAAATATGAAAGTTCTCCCTTAAAGGTAGCCGACCTAGAGAAAGTTAGAAGCGAAAATATGAGTTTAGTTCGCCGAATTTATACTATTGCAGATTTTCGAGATAGACCCCTTTCCCAATCATTTCTGCAAAAGGTATCAAATGACTGCGAAATAGTCCGAAAAGCAGGTCTAAAAATTATTATCCGGTTTGCGTATAACTGGCTGGGAGGTGGGCCGGACGCTGCGCAAGAGCGAATACTTTCCCATATAGAACAGTTAAAGCCAATATTTGCAGCGAACTCCGATACTATCGCTTACTTAGAAGCTGGTTTTATTGGTTATTGGGGAGAGTGGAACCGCTCTACAAACGGTCTAGATAAAAATAGTGAAGCCCGGAGAACTATTCTATTTAAAATTCTCTCTGCAGTTCCTACTGAGCGGATGGTTGCTATACGATACCCCTACTACAAAAGAGATGCTTTCAATAATAAAAATCCTCTCACTCCTCAAGAAGCATTCAATGGCAGCTATAGATCCAGAACCGGAGCTCACAACAATTGTTTTTTAGCTGCTATTGATGACTGGGGTACATATAACCATACCGATCCAAAAATTGTAGATGCTCAGAAAACGTATTTAAACTTAGATAACCGATATGTAGTACAGGGTGGTGAAACTTGCAATCCTAGCGAATATGACGATTGTCCAAATGCTTTAGCCGATCTGGAAAGAATGCGCTGGAGTGCCTTAAACACTAACCTATATGATGGACTGCCAGTATTGAGAGGCTGGGAAGAACAAGGCTGCATGAAAGAAATCCAACGCCGTTTAGGCTATCGCTTCCGCCTTTTGAATTCGGTCATTCCAGTGAAGGTAAAAGCTGGTCGCACATTTTCAATGGACTTGAAAATTACTAATGATGGGTGGGCTAGTCCTTACAATAAGCGTTTAGTAGAAGTCATGTTGCGTGATCGCCAAACGCAAGCGCAATATTATTTGGCAGTCACAGAAGATCCTCGAATGTGGATGCCCGGTACTGACAAAAGCATAAACATTAAGGGCGCCATTCCAGTCACAATGCCTTCAGGAGAATATGAAGTGTTATTAAATTTACCCGATCCAGCTCCTAGATTATATAACCGACCGGAATATTCTATCAGGTTTGCTAATCAAAAAGTCTGGGAAGAATCCACAGGCTATAATTCTTTATTGCAAAGCGTGATTATCGAGCCAAGAGTAGCAGGAGATGAGTCTTCCGGAGAACAACTCTTTAAACAGCGTCAAAAGGTGTCCCATTAGTAGCCTATGTTGCTACAGTTGACAAATCAAAAGTGTTCCCTATGAAAATTTTGTCTACTCAAAAATTACTTGATTTTTGGCATCAACAGACAAGTGGCTCTGTAAATCGCCAAATTTTTGGTGCGGCTGTTACAGTTGCTTTAGGAACGATAATTGTTAAAGCAGTAGCTTTAGTTAAAGAATTAGTAGTGGCATGGAAATTTGGTACTGGCGATACTTTAGATGCGTTTTTAATTGCCTTGTTGGTGCCTGCTTTTATTACAAATGTTGTATCTAGCTCCTTTAATGCAGCCCTTATACCTACTTATATTCGTGTGCGAGATAGGGAAGGTACAAACGCAGCTCAAAGACTTTTTTCGGGAGCTACAGTCTGGATTTTTGTAGTGTTAGCAATTGCAACTATATTAATGGTGGTGACTGCACCGATATATTTACCCTTAATTGCCGGAGGGTTCAGTCGGGAAAAGTTAGATTTGACTTTTAAGTTGTTGTGCGCGATCGCACCTGTTGTCCTGCTGGAAACTTTTATGACTAGCTGGCGTGCTACTTTGAATGCAGGAGAGCGTTTCGCCTTAGTCGCTCTTGCTCCAATTTTTACTCCGATTATGACTATCCTATTACTCTTAGTGCTTCATTCTTGGGGAATCTTTAACTTAGCAGCAGGACTTGTCTTTGGTGTAGTATTGGAAATGGTTGCGATCGGAATATCGCTGCACCAACAAGGTATTTCATTGATGCCAAAATGGTATGGATTTGATCCTCACCTGAGACAAGTAGCAAGTCAATATATCCCGGCAGTTACGGGAGCACTCTTAATGAATACCGCAGCTATAGTAGATCAATCAATGGCAGCAATGCTGTCGCCAGGCAGCGTAGCATCTCTCAACTACGGTAACAGAGTAATTGCCTTGCCGATTACCTTGATTGCCACAGCATTAAGCACGGCTGTAATTCCGTATTTTTCTAAAATGGTTGCCCGCGAAGATTGGGCAAATGTACGTCACACCCTTAATCGTTATCTGGGACTAATTTTTGCATTGACCGTGCCGCTAACAGGATTCTTGATTTTATTTTCTGAGTTAATAGTCCAACTCCTTTTCCAAAGAGGCTCTTTTACAGCTAATGATACTCACTTAGTAGCTCAAATTCAATTCTGTTTCGCGTTTCAAATACCATTCTATATTGGAAATATTTTGTTAGCCCGGTTAATGATATCCATGAGACTTAATTATATTTTGATGCGAGTGTCGGCATTTAACTTAATGCTTAATATAACTTTGAATTATATTTTTATGCAATGGATAGGAATCAAAGGTATTGCCTTGTCCACCAGCTTTGTCTATCTATTTTCTTTTTTATATATGTTTGTTTCGGCTCAGCAAAATTTAAGAAAAATAACAGGGGCGAGTCAGACAAAAAGTGAATTAATGTAAAATAAAGATGAAAATTGTTGTGTAAACAATGAATATATGAGAAGATAGTATTATCTCCTTGTGCACTATCAGCAGCCATGAAAAAAAAAGTTGTATTCCTCATCCGCGATTTAAACTACGGTGGTGCTCAAAGGCAATTAGTGACCTTAGTAAAAGGTCTTAAAGACTACTTTGATATAACGTTATTATACTTTTACCCAGGGGGGGGTTTAGAAAAAGACTTAAATGAAAGTGGAGTGCGATCTATCTGTCTGGAAAAACGACAGCGTTGGGATGTATTTGGCTTTTTTTGGCGTCTTGTTAAATATCTCAGGCAAATCCAGCCGGATGTGCTGCACGGATACTTGGGCGAATCAAATTTAGTCGCTATTTTTGTCAAGCCATTTTTTACTTCAACCCGGATAGTCTGGGGAATACGGGAATCTAACACCGATCCCAATCTTTATGGTTGGCTAGGGCGTTTTCTCTCTCAGATAACGCCGATTTTATCGTGCTTTGCTGACTTAATGGTCGTCAATTCCTATGCTGGAAAAACCTATTATATAACCCAGGGATATCCCGCCAAAAAGATGGTAGTCATTCTCAACGGTATAGATGTTGAACGTTTTCAGCCAGATCCAAAAGCAGGGGCAAAAGTCAGAAAGGAATGGGGGATTTCACCGGACATGATTTTAATTGGTTTGGTGGGCAGATTGGCACCCATGAAAGACCATCCCACTTTTCTTAGGGCAGCCGCACTAATGTGTCAAGAAAGACAGGATGTGCGTTTTGTCTGTGTTGGTATCGGGCCGGAAAACTACGCACAAGAATTGTATCGCTTGACCGATGAATTGGACATTGGCGATCGCGTTATCTGGGCAGGAGCTCGCCCAGATATGCCGGCGGTAAATAATGCCCTAGATATTGCTTGTTCTTCTTCTTCCCACGGCGAAGGGTTTGCTAATGTAATTGGAGAGGCAATGGCTTGTGGCGTACCTTGTGCGGTGACAGATAATGGGGATTCGAGGTTAATTGTTGGCGATACGGGAATGGTCGTACCCCTAAGTAATCATCAGGCTTTGTTTCTTTCGTGGATGCAAATTTTAAGCAGCGATCGCCCACAATTATCGATAATGGCGCGGCAGCGTATTATCGATAATTTTACTACCAAAAAACTTCATGATACAACCGAAACAGTTTTAAGAAAAATAATTGAAAACTCGGAGTTATTAGATGCTTGAAAGTGTTTATTTAGTATTGATAGTTCTGATAATAATTATAGAGTTTATCAGAAAAAAAGACAATGAAATAGATTTTTTAAGTATGTTTAATCTGGCTTTCATACTCTGGTATCCATTGCCTGGATTTCTAATAGCTTTTGATGTTCAAAAAGCTGTGGGGGCTGACTGGGAAAGTGTACTCGCTAATACGAATAGCTGGCAAACGGCTACAGCAATTTTTATAGGCTACTTTATTGTAGTTAAAGGATTTTATTCAACGTCTGCTCGAACGCTAGGAAATAAAATTGTTATTAAATCTCGTCACAGTGGAATTGTTTTTTGTTATACAATTTTTTTACTTTTATTCTCATTGGCATCAATACAGATATATAGCTCAGCTTTTGGTGGAATTTCCAATGCCATAACGCAAGGATTAGCCGCACGATCGGGTTGGGTGTCAACTGGGGCGCTAGGTTTCTTTATGAGATTTTTATCTGGTACTGGTTTTTCATCCTATTTATTAGCAGCTTTTGTGTTTGAAAAGAATAGTGGAAAACACAAATTGTTGAAGGTTGTGTTATTTCTGGGAGCTGTAGTTAGTGCATTAATTTCTTTTATGTTGAGAGCAGGACGATTAAACATTATTTACTACCTTCTGGGATTTTACCAGATTTATATACTAAAAACCAAAAAAATTCCCCGGATATCAAGTGCTATTTTTATTATATTTACGGCTTTATTTCTGTTTTATGGTAAAAATTTATTTTCTAGTCTGAGTGCAATTCCAGATGGATTTGATGCTGTTATAGATAGGTTTAACCAATCTATACAAGATAATGCCAGGGATGAAGGGTTTAGCTTTTATGGTTTTATGAGCAACTTTTACTATACAGTTTTTTCACTGGATACGGCTTTTAGCAAAAGTTACGACGTTCGCTGGTTTATAGATATATTATACGGAATTTTGAGTTTGGTTCCCGACCGTTTATTAGGTAGCGAATCACCAGAAACCGTTCTGTATTATAATACTGTCTTTATTGTGGGCTCGTTTGATTATGCGATACCGACTGGCTTTCTGGCTTTCGGTATATATAGTTTGTGGTGGCCCGGATTGGTGATAGTTTGCTTAACTTATGGATGGATTGGCGGCTGCCTACAATCTATGCTGGAAAAACATCTAAGAGATGTGTTTTGGATGCCGTATTTTTATGCTTTAGTAGCTCAAATATGGGTTTTCTTTCAAGGGAGTGATCCGGAGTCATTTTTCCAATCTAATTTTATGTTATTGGCAGCAAGTTTCTTGTTGATGGCTTTAGGCAGCAAAATTTTGATAGTTCGGCGCGATCAAAAAATAAGCTCTGTTCAGGGAAATTAAAACAATGGGTAATGACAGTAGTTCTGAGAAAAAGGTGTCAATTATATATATCACTACCGGACTGTCAACAGGTGGTGCAGAGAGAATGCTCTACAATTTGTTGTCCAGAATAAACCGGCAGCGGTTTTCTCCTGCTGTGGTTTCTTTAATGGATCGGGGGACGTGGGGCGATCGCATTGAATCTTTAGGCATCCCCGTCTATACTACGGATATGAAACCCGGAATGGCTACACCAGCAGCAATATGGAAATTAGTTTGCCTAGTGCGACAACTCCAGCCAGACTTAATTCAAGGTTGGATGTATCACGGCAATTTAGCAGCACAATTAGCGAGTGCGCTGTCCCTGTTGAAAACACCTGTTTTGTGGAGCGTTCATCATTCAATTAGTTCATTGGAATCAGAAAAAAGTTTAACGGTTAAGATTATTAAATTGTGTGCTTATCTATCCCGGTTAACTGATCAGGTGATTTTTGTGTCTCAAGCTAGCAAGCTACAACATGAAGCTTTAGGTTATAACCGTCAAAATAATTGCGTCATTCCCAACGGTTTTGATACTTTCTTATTTGTGCCATCACTAGAAGAGAAATTAGCGGTGAAAGCTGAGCTAGGATTAGCAGAAAAAACGATAATAATTGGCGCGATCGGTCGCTATCATCCGATGAAAGACCATGCTAACTTTCTGCAAGCTGCTGCTTTGCTCTTAAAAACCTATCCAGACGTACATTTTTTGTTAATTGGCACTGAAGTAGATCGACAAAATATGTGTCTAATAAAATTAATTGAAGAGTTGAAACTAGGCGATCGCGTTCACCTGTTGGGAGAGCGCACCGACATCCCTCGCTTAACTGCTGCATTAGATATTTCTACTGTCGCTTCTGCTTACGGTGAAGCATTTCCTTTGGTTGTAGGAGAGGCGATGTCCTGCGGGGTGCCTTGCGTCGTTACACATGTAGGTGATTCAGCTTGGATTGTTTCTAATACCGGAAAAGTAGTACCTCCAAAAAATGCTGAAGCGCTGGCAACTGCTTGGAAAGAGTTAATCGTTCTAGATTGGGAGGAAAGGGAAACTTTAGGAAAATCAGCTAGAGATAGAATTGTTGAATTCTTTTCTTTAGACTCTGTGGTAGCTCAGTACGATAAATTGTATGAAAGTACCTTAAATGCTAAAAAAATCAAATAAATTCCTAATATGAACAGCCTTCTAATTATCACTACTATTCCAGCAACTATCCACGCTTTTTTGCTGCCTTTTGCCGAGCGCTTCCGTGAGCTGGGTTGGCGAGTGGATGCAATGGCTTGCGGAATTTCAGAAAATGCTGAATGTTTGCAGGCATTCGAGCGCGTCTGGGATGTAGAATGGTCGCGCAATCCTCTAGATATGAGAAATTTTTTAGTGGCTCCGCGAGTGATTCGAGAGGTTGTACAAACAGAACAATATAATATAATTCACGTACACACGCCTGTTGCTGCCTTTGTTGCTAGATACGCTCTCAAAGATTTGAAAAAGCAGCGTAAATTTCAGGTGATATACACGGCTCACGGCTTTCATTTCCATCCTCTAGGCAAACCGTTAAAAAATGCTGTATTTCTGAATTTGGAACAACTAGCTGGGCCTTGGACTGATTATTTAGTCACGATTAATCGCGAGGATGAATCAGCAGCAAAACGCTACAAAATTCTTCCTCCTGAAAGAGTCCGCTATATGCCGGGAATTGGAGTGGATCTCGATCGCTACAGCCCCAGTGCTGTTTCTGAAGCTGATGTCAAGCAAGTGCGTCAGGAAATGAGCCTTAACGGGGAAACTCAACTGTTTCTCTCCGCGATCGAATTCATTCCCCGCAAGCACCCCCAGGATGTCTTAAAGGCTTTTGCTAAACTGGCTCGACCTGATGTTGATTTGGCTTTTGCTGGAGACGGCCCCATGCTGGCGGAAATACAGCAATTGGCATCGGATTTGGGTGTGAAAAATCAGGTACATTTTCTCGGAAACCGCCGAGATGTTCCGACTTTAATGCGAGCTTCTGTGGCGACTCTGCTGGCTTCGGAACAGGAGGGATTGCCTAGAAGTATTATGGAGTCTTTGTCGCTAGAAATTCCGGCGATCGGCACAGATATTCGTGGCACTCGCGACTTGCTGGAGGGAGGTTGCGGTCTTCTTGTCAAGTTGGGAGATATCGAGGGGTTGGCTCAGGCTATGGCTTGGGTGCTTGATCGCCCGGTTGCAGCTCGCGAAATGGCACAGCGCGGTAGAAAAAGCATACTTGCTTACGAACTCCAGAATATCCTGAAGCAACACGAGGCTTTGTACGCTGAAATCAACAACCAACAATCAACAATCAATAATTAACACATGACTAATATAGTTACAGGCGCGGCAGGTTTTATCGGCTCTCACTTAGTAGAAACTCTGTTAAAGCAAGGTGAGAAAGTTATCGGCATTGATGAAGTCAACGATTATTACGATCCCGAATTGAAGAGAAAAAATCTCGCTCATTTTGCAAAAAATCCAAATTTTCAACTGCTTGAGGGCAATATTTTATCTTTGGATTGGCGATCGCTCTTAGCTAATACAGAAGTTATTTATCACCAAGCAGCGCAAGCAGGCGTGCGCGCTAGTTGGGGAGAAGGTTTCCGCAGCTATACCGATCGCAACATCAATGCAACTCAGGTAATCTTAGAAGCAGCAAAAGATGCACCGCAACTGAAAAGATTTGTACTAGCTTCTTCTTCTTCGGTGTACGGCAATGCGGAAACTTTCCCTACCAGCGAAACTGCCTGTCCTCAACCAGTTTCTCCCTACGGAATTACTAAGTTAGCCGCTGAACGTTTGTGTTCGCTTTATTATCACAATTTCGGCGTTCCGGCAACCATGTTGCGCTATTTCACCGTTTACGGGCCTCGCCAGCGTCCCGATATGGCATTCCACATATTTTTTAAATCAATTTTGCGCGGCGAAGCGATTTCAATTTACGGAGACGGACAGCAAACCCGAGACTTTACGTTTATCAGCGATTGCATTGCTGCTAATGTAGCTGCTGCTAAAGTTCCAGAAGCTGTGGGCGAAATTTTCAATATAGGAGGGGGAAGTCGAGTTGCTTTAGCAGAAGTTATTCACACAATGGAACACATTGTCGATCGCCCGATTCGCATCAATTACCTAGAATCGAGCAAAGGAGATGCGCGGGATACTAGCGCTGATGTATCCAAAGCTCAGAAAATATTGGGATATCAGGCACAGGTTTCTTTGAGGGAAGGATTGAGACAAGAATGGGAATGGGTGCAGTCTTTGTATGGTTAGGGCCTACTTAACATACTTGACAGATGCAGCTACCGGAAGCGATTCAACCGAACATGAGATCAATTTTTATTTGGCAGATCAGAAAATGAATATTCAAGTAATTGGTTTATCAGACTCTTTGTGGTTAGAGACTCTGGAAAAAGTTCGCCACGATATCTATCATTTGCCTGAATATCTATATTTGGAGTCTATTAGGCACAACGCCATAGCAGAAGCTATTTTGATAGCTGAAGATGACAAAATATTTTTTCTGCCTTATTTGTTGCGTCAGTGTGATGACATCTTTGACCAACGCTTAACAACCCAAGAAGTTTTTGATGTTGTCTCCCCTTATGGTTATCCGGGAATTCTGTTGAGTGATAAGGCAGCTAGTACGAAAGAGTTTTTAGATGGGGCAATCAATCAGCTAATCTCTGCATTGCGTGCCAAGGGAGTGTGTTCAGCATTTTTTCGGCTGCATCCGATACTTAACAGCGGCTTCAATGATTTTTTATCTCCTGATATTTGCAACGTTAACGGAGAAACTGTATCTGTTAATTTGAAACTCTCCGAAGCGGAAATATGGAGTCAAACTAGACCGGAACATCGCACCAGTATTAATAAGTTGAAACGTTCTGGGATGACAGCAAGAATGGTTCCTTTTCAGGAGTCGATCGGCGATTTTATTTCAATTTACTATGAAACAATGGATCGGTTAGGAGCTGGGCGATCGTACTATTTTGATGATGAATACTTTTCGCATTTCTCTAAACTAGGTGAAAAAGTCCACTTGTGTATAGTTGAATTAGAGAATAAAGTTACTTGTTCTGGAATATTTACCGAGTGTGGTGGAATAATTCAATATCATTTGGGAGGAACCAGAAACGAGTTTTTTAAACAAGCACCCAGCAAGCTGATGTTCGATTATGTTCGATTTTGGGCTAAAGAACGTGGCAATGCAGTTTTTCATTTGGGGGGAGGTGTTGGAGGTGGCAAGGATAGTCTCTATCATTTTAAAGCAGGTTTTTCTAAGCAGACGCACACCTTTTTGACGCTGCGCTTAATTATAGATAAAGAAAAATATCGCCATCTGGTTGAATTGCAGGCAAAGTCTTTAAATGCGAAGGTTGAAGAACTACTGAGTACAAAATTTTTCCCTGCTTATCGCTGTCCAAAATAAAGTTAAAGAAAATTGAAATTTTGCACCATTTTTGAAGAACAATTGAAAAGCATATGCCAATTATCAACAACAAAGAAGTTTACAGTACAGTAGAGTTTGAGGTTTGGGCAGATAAAAAAGGTCTCAATGAAGCCGAAAATTACCTAATTCTCAAATATTTGAAGAAAAATAAAAAAACAGTTGAAGCTGGCACGGCAGCGGGAAGAATTCTGCTCGAAATGAAAGATTTAGGTTTTCAATATCTTTACGGTTATGATTATGTGCCTGAGTTTATCGAACAAGCAAAGCAGAGAGAAGCAAGTCAGAGTATCTCTTTTGAAGTGCAGGATGCAACAGATTTAAGTTATGAAAGTTCGGGTTTCGAGCAGATAATTTACTTGCAGCAAATTGTGTGTTTTATAGAGGAAGAGGAAAAAAGATTAAAAGCTTTGAGAGAGGCTTATCGGATTCTCAAAAAGGATGGGACAGCACTCTTCTCATTTTTAAATTTTGAATCGAGAATCAAAAGTCCGTTTGTAGTATATTTAGCATATTTAAGTATGTTGAGGAGGTTCTCTGGAGCGAATCGCTCAATTCAATATATTCCTTGGCTTAAGCTGGGCGGAAAATATAACTTTTTGGCGCTACTCGATCGCGGCCCTTACCCATATTGGTATAAAGTACAAGAGGCTCACCAAATTTTGACACAAGTCGGGTTTAAAATAGTTGCCGTTGGTTCGAGTTATCAGATTGCTCAAGGTAAGATGTGTGATGACATAGAATCCTTGAAACAGGAATTAATTGCAGGGATGCTTTACTTTGTTTGCAAGAAGTAAATTCTAGTAAAGTGAGTAACTTTATGAACAACTACGATCGCGAGCGTGTCAAGGTGGATTAGCCGGACATAATATTACAGGTTGGACACTGGTAAACGATCGCACAACGCTCAATCATACCTCGTTAAGCGTGCAGTCCGCCCGATCGCGGCCAGAGATTCTTTTGACTGTAAAGCTAGGTATGCAACCATAATTAACGTTTTTTTGAAAAGTCAGCGATCATCCCCATCCTCAAAATGTTACAAAAAATTCATAAAACAGCGACGTTTTCTAAATTTTATGTAAAATTCAGTGATCGCCCCAACCAGAGGTTCATAAAAGCTTCATAAAACACCGAAGTTATTTAAATTTTCTGTAAAGTTGACAGAACTCGTTACCGTATAAACCCCGATCGTGCAAGACTCAGGGAATTACAGTAAATTGCTGTTGGGGTGCAGAATCATGAGTATTTACGAATTACTACCGCTCAAATCAAACTCACAAATCTCGCAACTTAATAAACTAGTAAATCCCAAAAAAGTTAGCCAATTGGTTAAGTGGGTATTAGATAGATTATGTGCAGCGATCGCCCTTTTGGTTTTCTCTCCCGTAATATTAATGGTGGCGATCGCCATTTACATCCGGATGGGCGGCCCAATCTTTTTCTGCCAACCCCGTCCCGGTAAAAACGGTCGCATTTTCAATTTCTACAAGTTTCGCACGATGACCAGCGATTGCGATGCTGATGGCAATTTGCTGCCCGACGAACAGCGTCTCATACCCCTCGGTCAATTTCTTCGCAAAACAAGTCTGGACGAACTTCCACAACTATTGAACGTTCTCAAAGGCGACATGAGCTTTGTTGGGCCTCGCCCCTTATTAGTAAGATATCTAGAACGCTACAGTCCCGAACAAGCACGCCGCCACGATGTTATGCCCGGAATCACCGGTTGGGCCCAGGTAAATGGTCGCCGACTTCTAGATGGAAATTGGCCGGAGAAATTCAGGCTCGATGTTTGGTATGTCGATAATTGGAGCCTGTCATTAGATTTAAAAATACTTTTCCTAACAGTCTGGAAAGTCTTGGGGCAAAAAGAAATTAGTCAAGAAGGCCAGGCTACCGGTGAAGAGTTTAAAGGTAATGAATAAGGTATTACAATCAATGATAGCAAGATGGGAAGTAGGCTCAGAATTTCATTGGTCGGATGATGCCCTGACACCACCATCATCATCGGAAAATTTATTCCCCGAAAATTACGAACTATTTTCCACAGCTACGGGCATTCTATTGGCTATTGAGCGTTTTTTGAAAGGCGATAGCGAAGGTCGATTAAGGCTGCATTTACCGACATACTACTGCATGGAAGTTGCAGCCAAAATAAGTAAAGTTTTCGAGCTTTGTTGGTATCGCGATTTGCCCACAGAACCAGTCCCAGATTTTAACTCCCTTCGCCCCTTACCGGGTGATTTAGTATTAGCGGTTAATTTGTTTGGGGTAAAAGAAGGAAAACCTTGGCAAGATTGGCTGACTCAAAATCAAGATATTATCTTAATTGAAGACCACAGCCACGATCCTTTCTCGCTTTGGGCGCAGCAAACTACCGCTCATTACGCAATGGCATCGCTGCGTAAAACACTGCCGATTCCAGACGGAGCGATGATTTGGTCGGGGCAAAAAATGGAACTGCCTCGACCTTCTAAACCGGAATCATCGGCAGCCGCCCAAAAACTCACCGCTATGCTGCTAAAGCGAGCGTACTTGATGGGTGCGGATATTTCCAAAGATAGCTATCGAATCCTGCAAATGGAAGGAGAGGAGCATCTAATCAATGATGGCGATCGGTCTATTTCCACCCTCACAAACAATGTACTCTTAAGTTTAAAGATTTCCGAAATGAGGCAACAGCGGGCAACCAATGTCAAAGATTTTTTAGAGATGCTATTAAAAAATCAACAGGAAAGTTACCACCCTCTATTTACAAATTGGTCTGCAGGTTCGGTTCCCTTTAATAGCATCTTACTCTGTAAAACTCATCAAATTAGAGAAGAACTGCGCCGATTTTTGATAAGTAAAAACATTTTTGCTCCCGTTCATTGGCCTCAACCGCCAGACCAATTGTCGGGTAACGATCCGCAGGCATTCGATTTATCAAATCGCCTGCTGACTGTTCCCACAGATCATCGTTATTCCTACAACGATATTACCCAAGTAGCAGCAAAATTTGTTGAATTTTCCCAACTGCAACCAAGCGCTAGTTATTAGTCAGGAGTAAATCAAAAATGGAGACTTTTACCCAACATCTGACCGCAGATCAGATAGCTCTTTTACCCACAGAAGAAGATGTTGCTTTTTACGAAGAACACGGCTGGTATATCTCAAAAAAAGTCATCCCCGATGAAATGATTGAAGAGGGAATCCTTGGCTGCGAAAAGTTCTACCGGGGAGAACGAGATGCGGTACTTCCCCTCAGTGGCGGATACTGCAACTGGAAGCCGGAAGATGGGGACGTTACGCGCAACAACGAATTCATTTCCTTGCAAAGCAAGCTGCTGCGAAAATTTGCCCTTCAGCCAATTATTGGCGCGATCGCCGCACGACTTGCCAGAACCAAACAAATTCGCATTCTAGACGACCAAATCATCTGTAAACCACCCAAAAGCACCAAAACCACCATCGGCTGGCACGTCGATCGCGCTTACTGGTCTACCTGTACCTCCGACAACTTACTTACCGCTTGGATACCTTTCCAAGACTGCGATGAGTCTCTGGGGCCGATCGCCGTTTTCGACGGTAGCAACAAGTGGCCGGGACTCGGAAATATGCGCTCCTTCAACAACCCAAACCTCGAAGAAATTGAAGATAAATTTCACCGAGAAGGACGAAAAATAGTTAAATTGCCAATGATATTAAAGAAAGGTCAAATCAGCTTTCATCACTGTTGGACAATTCACGGCAGCTACCCCAACACCAGCAATGTCTTCCGCTTGGCAATGGCAATCCACCTACAGGACGAAGCCAACCAATATCGGTCTTTTAGGAACCAAAAAGGAGAAGAAGTTCACATTCCTAACGAACTTTTGTGCCGTAAATTGCCCAACGGCGATCCTGATTTCAGCGATCCGGCAATATTTCCCATTGTGTGGTCGGAGTAAGACCAATGAACGTTCAAATTATTGATTTATTAAACCCATTGTGGCGGGAAACCTTGCAAAAAGTGCGCCACGATACCTACCATTTGCCTGAGTATGTGTTGGCAGAAGCAAAAAGAACTAAGACAACTCCTGAAGCTTTTTTGATGGTTGATGGCGAAAAGATTTTTTTCCTGCCTTATTTGCTGCGTCAATGCGATGATATACTGCCCACAAAATCAACCGCACAGGGAATTTTTGATGCGGTTTCGCCCTACGGGTATCCCGGAATTTTATTAAGTGAGGCAGCAGCTAGTACGCCTGGGTTTCCAGATTCGGCGATCGAAGAGTTGAAGCGGGTGTTCAGGAGCAAGAATATATGTTCCGCTTTTTTTCGGCTTCATCCCATCCTCAACGACAACATAAATCAAATATTTAAACCCGGTACTGTCACTGACAATGGCATCACGGTATCCGTTGATTTAAAACTTTCTGCAGCTCAAATTAAATCGCGTACTAGAAAAGGTCATAAAAGTACAATTAATAAGTGCAAGCGATTGGGTTTGACGACAAGAATAGTCCCTTATTTAGAATATATCAATGAATTTATGGCAATTTATGAAGAGACTATGGGGCGCGTTGAAGCTAGTCAATCTTATTATTTTGGACGCAGTTATTTTGAAGATTTATCAAAATTAGGCGAAGGCATTCATTTATGCCTTGTAGAAAAGGAAGATCAAATTGCCAGTGCTTGCTTGTTTCTGGAATGCGGTAAGATAGTTCAGGCTCACCTCGGTGGAAGCAAAACCGAGTTTTTGAGCGAGTCTCCTTTTAGTTTAGTATTTGATTACGGCAGATACTGGTCTCAAGAACGGGGCAATGAATTTTTTCACATGGGAGGTGGTGTGGGAGGCTCAAATCAAGATAGTCTCTATATATTCAAGTCTGGGTTTTCTCAACAAAGGCATCTTTTTTTTACAATGCGTCTGATTACAGATGAAGAAAAATATCATCATCTGGTAGAATTGCGGGCAAGCGCTTTGGAGACGGATTCTGCAACACTGCTCAATTCAGGGTTTTTCCCTGCCTATCGTGCTTTACCATAACAGCAAGCTAGTAGTAAATAAGCCTGGTTAGAAGTCATGCTCAAACAAATTCTCCTCTCAACACCTCACATGGGTTGCCTCGAACAGGAGTTCGTCAAAGAAGCCTTTGATACCAACTGGATCGCCCCCGTTGGCCCCCATGTAGACGCTTTCGAGCAAGAATTCTGCGAAGTAGTTGGCGCTAAACACGCAGCGGCTGTTAGTTCGGGTACCGCAGCTTTGCATTTGGCTTTACAATTAATTGGTGTCGGTTCGGGAGATGAAGTTTTTTGCTCGACTCTGACTTTTATTGCGACTGCTAGCCCGATTACTTATCTTGGTGCCAAACCAGTTTTTATTGATAGCGATCGCACTTCTTGGAACATGAATCCCGAATTATTGCGATCAGCTCTTGACAAACGAGCAAAAATTGGTAAGTTACCCAAAGCTGTTGTGATCGTACACCTCTATGGTCAAAGTTGCGATATCGATCCCATTCTAGAAGCTTGCAATGCGTATGAAATTCCCCTAATAGAAGATGCGGCAGAATCTCTAGGGGCTAGCTATAAAAACCGATCGCCTGGAAGCTTTGGTAAAGTTGGCATTTTCTCATTCAACGGTAATAAAATTATCACCACTTCCGGCGGCGGAATGTTAGTTTCAGATGACCAAAAACTGGTAGAAAAAGCTCGTTTTTTGGCAACACAAGCCCGTGACCCCGCTCCTCATTACCAACATTCAGAAATTGGCTACAATTACCGTCTTAGCAATGTTTTGGCGGGAATAGGTCGCGGTCAATTACGGGTTTTGGATGAACGAGTTGAAGCGAGACGACGCAATTTTGACTTTTACAAACAAGCTTTAGGAAATTTGCCGGGACTTGAATTTATGCCGGAAGCTGCTTTTGGAAAAGCTACTCGCTGGCTGACTTGTTTGACGATCGATCCGGCAGCTTTCGGTGCAGATAGAGAACAAGTTCGCCTAGCGCTTGCTCAAGAGAAAATAGAAGCGCGTCCGGTTTGGAAACCTTTACACTTACAACCAGTATTTGCAGATTGCGAATGTATTGAAGGTGCAGTGGCCCAAGAGTTATTTGAGTACGGACTTTGCTTGCCTTCTGGCTCTAATTTAACTGATGAAGATTTAGAGCGGGTGACAAGTGCGATCGCCCAAATTCACAAAGAAAATCGATGATATAGCCGAAGGAAGTTCGGCTACGGATTTTGTAAGGGATGTAACAGAGGTCAGGAAGAAGAAAGATGCGATCGCTATTATTATATCCCTGAATTTTTCAAGAAGTTGGGGAGTTAGGTCTTCTGTCTTTTGATTAACTCTCCGGCCATTCTTGCAGGGCGATCGCAATTCCCTGTTTCAATCTCGGTTCGAGATTGTCTTGTTTCACTAAGTTTTCTAATTTCTGCCTGACCTCGGCAGCACCTAGCTGTTTGAGCGCTGCCATGCAGTGCAGCCTGACGCTGCTGTCTGCGTCGCCCAACATTAAAATCAGAGCATCTAGCCCTCTCATATCTCCTAATTTTCCTAAACCTAAAGCTAAAGATTTTTTGCTAACAGCCTCCTGCACGGCCGGATGATCGGTTTTCAGCAAATCAATCAGAATTTCAGCAGCTACAGCTTTTAACTCCGGCTTTTCTACTCGCCCTAAAACAGTGACTATCTCTTGATAAATAGTAGAATTTATGTTAGTAAATTGCGCCATTAATGTCTGATGCAAATATGCTAAAGCGGTTGCAGTTTCCATCCAGCTTAGGGCGCGCACAGTTTCGATTTGCAATTCAACCGGAGTTGTGGGCGATCGCAGCAATTCAAATAAAGCAGCCGCAGCAGCATCGGTTTTCAGCCGCCCGATCGCGATCGCCGCTTGCTGACAAACTTCTAATCGGATGTCCGAAAGCAAAGGTTTGAGCAAGTTAACTAAATCTAATTCTGCATCTAAATAGGCGCGCGCGCCGAGAGCTCGCACGGCTTCTTTTCTGACTGCTGTCGCCGGATCTTTGAGTGCTGCTACCAGTATCGGCGGGATGCGGGAGTCGTGAAAGCTGCTCAGGGCCTCGATTGCGTGCGCCCGCACCGCAACTTGAGAGTCTCCGACTACGCTCAACAGCGGTGGGATGGTTTCGGTGCGCCGAATTTGGGCGAGTGCTGCTGTTGCAAACTGTCGCGAGTCTTCTTGGAGTAGGAGAGTTGCGAGGGATTCTATGGCTGTCGGGCCGAAATTCCCTAGGGTTTCGGCGGCGATTTGGCTCAATTCTTCCTCGGAATTTTTGACCAATTCTACTAAAGCTTGAATCACTTCCGGGCGATCGAACTTTCCGAGGATGCGGGCGGCGAACCACCGGGGTTCCGTGTCTGCGTCTTCGTCTTCGAGTACGGCAATTAAAGGTGCGATCGCGCCATTTCCCAGATTGGGGAATACTTTAGCAATTTCCCAGCGGTCTTGAAAATCGCCCCATTCTAAGGCTTCTATTGCTAAACTGACAGCTTGCTCTAAAATGTCTTGTTCCTGCGGCTTGCCGCCCTTGGCTGTCACTTGCTGCAAGCATTCGACTAACCCTGGCCAGTTTTGGCGATCGGCTGCGACTTGCGCTTTTTGTAAAAAATTATACATGATTTTAAATTAAGTTCGATCGAGAAGCGAGGTTTTTTGCTGCTAGGTCAGAGCGGGAGGGAGCTACTTTTTACGAATCTTTTGCTACAATTATCCATTTTTTAACATTTTTGTCAATCCATCATAACTTGTAAAATGAAAGTAAAGCGTTAATTTCATGCAGTTAAGGCATCAAGCTATACTTTTTGTCATTTAAAATACGCAATATTCCCAATAAAAAATTAACAAATGAAGAAAGCTCTACTTTTAGTAAACCAGCACTCCCGAAAAGGGCAAAAGCTATTATCTCAAGCCACTGTAGAATTAGAAGCACTGGGTTTTGAGTTAATTATAGAATCTACCGACCACGCCAGCGAACTTCCCGAAACAATTCGGCGCTACCAAAATCAAGTCGAATTAGTAATAATCGGCGGCGGCGACGGCACTCTCAACGCCGCCATAGAAGGTTTGATAGACACCAAGTTACCCTTGGGTATTTTGCCTATGGGAACTGCTAACGACCTAGCTCGCACTCTGGGAATTCCTACAGATTTATCCGCAGCTTGTCAAGTAATTGCCAGCCATAAAGTTCGGTTAATAGACTTAGGTTGGGTGAACGGCCAGCATTTTTTTAATGTGGCGAGTTTGGGATTGAGCGTGCAAATTACCCAGCGTCTCACTAAAAATGTGAAGCAGCGCTGGGGAATTTTAGCTTATGCTTTTACTGCTTTGCAGACAATTTTGTCAGCGCGACCGTTCCGAGCAGAAATTAAGGTAAACAACCAATTTTTTAATGTTAAAACTATTCAAATAGCCATTGGCAACGGCCGCTATTACGGCGGCGGCATGACAGTTGCCGAGGATGCCACAATCGACGACAAGCGACTGGATTTGTACAGTTTGGAAACAAAACACTGGTGGGAAATCATTGCTTTGCTGCCGGCTATGAAGCAAGGAAATCATACCAGTCGGCATAACGTTCGCACATTGCAAGCTCAAGAATTTGAGGTTAATACTAGCAAACGCCGTCCGATTAATACTGACGGTGAAATCACAACTTACACCCCTGCAAAATTCCGAGTGATTCCTCAAGCTTTAGCAGTTATAGCTCCTTCATAAACTAATATATCAATTAACTGGTTACCAGGCTGGAGCCTGGTAACGAGTAATTTTATTGTGCAACAAGCCGGAGAGCCTGTTCGCTTAATAATCGCCTCCAGCGCCATATTGCCACGCTTCAACTAATCGGTGAAAATAGTATTGCTGCTGCGGCGATAAAATTTTTACCTGCTGTTCTACGGCTTTACCCAAAGGCTGCAATCCCGTATAAATTCCTAAATTCACATAATGAACCATCCAATCGAGCAAATTAGCTATTCCAACCTGCGGGATAATTTTCATCACTAATCCGGGATGGCTAATTGCTGTTTTAAACAGGGTTTGGGACAAAGCCGGAAACAGCACGATATCTTGAAGAAACGGTTTGAGTACCGGTTCTCCCAACTCTTCCATTACCTGAAAGACGGCAGCCAAAAGTTGATTGATTTGATTTGGGTCTATTTTTTGATTTATCGCAGCACTCATCGAACGCTGAAACAACCAGGTAACTGATAGATTCGGCTGATAGGGTTGCAAAAGTGCGAGGGAATTTTTGCTGAGACTGTCACTTGTCAAAGCTTCGTCAATTCCTAGAGTCAAGCGTTTGAGGTGGCGCACCATTGCGCCGAAACCGCCGAAGCTGAGGGGAGATTGGCTACCGCTGCTGTCTCCAACTGGGAGTATGCGATTCCAAGGCGTTTTTAGAGGACTCTGGCGATAGCAGGGGAAGAATCCGTAGAGTGCTCTTTGGAATTTTAACTGTTCGAGTTCGACGTTTTGATATGGGGGAAGCAAGCGCAAATAGTCTTCAAATAATGTTTCTAAACTGAATCTTTCTGTGTCGGCGTCTATGTAGGTAAATAAGTAGGTGGTGCGACCGTCTCTGGCTGGAAATGCTTCCCAAAAATATTGGCACTGATTTTGCATTGGGGTGAAGGATGCAAATATGTCGCCGGTGTCGTTTTGGGGAAATCCTTGAGCGCAACTGCCGACTACTAAACATACGGCATCGGGTTTTTTCCCTTGTCTAGCTTGGCGGACAATGGGCGAAAAATGTCCCATTGCGTCTAATAATAATCGGGTTTTAAATAAATTTGTAGCAGGTTGTGTATCGGTATTTGCAGATTCTACCAAGACTCCATCCGGGTGAATGGTGGCTATTTTAAAGGGGGTGTTTTCAAATAGTTTTCCTCCAGCTTGGAGGAATCGCTGCTTGAGGGTTTCGAGGAGGTAAACAGGATCTACTCCGATGTTTAGTACGCCCGAAATCCAGATGTCGGGGGTGTTGGCAAAGCTGATGCGGGCTGGGTTGTATTCGGTGGCTATGGCCTTTTCTATCTCTTCAACAGATAGCAAATTTAGTTCTAAGAATGCGTCTAATTCTTTGCGAGAAATGTTCCATTCTTGCTCGCGGCCTCGCAGGGTGCCGCGTTCGAGCAAGGCTACTCGCCAACCCCGCACGGCTAAGGCTGTACCGATTAATATTCCTAGGGTTCCGCCGCCGATAACTATGTCGAAGTCGAGGGTTTCCAGGGGTTGTTGGCTGTGTTTGACTGCTTGGGGTGCTGGTGCGGTGTTTTGTTTGAGGTTTTCCCAGAGTCGATCGACTTTTCTCAGGCCTCCGAGGGCGTCTCCTGGCAGTTGGGAGAGGATTTGTTCGGTGAGGGACATCGGGTTTTAGTATTAAACAGTGGTGGATTTTTTATAATTTAGCTTAGATTAACATTTGCGACAGTTTTAGGGCTGACGCATGGGGTGGCGAGAATCACGGAGTTTTTATCATCATACAAATAATCATACAGAGAAACCCGGTTTCTGAAAAAAAAACCGGGTTTCTACCTCTCGTTGGTAAGTCTAAGGAATTATCTTCAATCAGCCGTGCTTAATTCTTCAACTCGCAGCCGATCGCACAAAATTCGCTCGCACACAATCGCACCCGTCTCCGCACTCCTACAAACTTCTAACTGAGCTTCCGGCAGCGCTTCAAACAAAAAACGTTCCCCCGGAAACACTGTCCGCTCAAAATACCAATTAGGAATATTTGTAATGCGAGCGATTTGCACTTTGCTAGTATTATTAAGATACCAACACAAAATGCGCGTATGACCTTCGGAAAGTACCTGATTTAGTGTCAAATTCATTTTTTTAACTTGTTTGTGCAATTGTGCGAGCGATCGGCGACAAGCCTAAACTTAATATAGCATATTACCCGTTAAAACACATTTTTTTTACATTATTTGGGTTAATTAATAAATTTCGCCTGGGAAACATCAGCGCCTTCCACGTATTCCCAAGAAGGTGCAAAAGCCGGCATTGCTAAAGTGCAAGATTTCCATCCTCCCTTAACAGGTGCGTTCAACAATTGACAGTGACCGACAGAACCTCTTGCCTGTTGGTAGTGACCGCAAAAATTACACTTGGAAGCCGGATTGCATCCGCGCTCGCTAATTACAACGCAGGGCTGGTTTTGGGTTTGGTTGCGATCGATAGTTAAAGTGTTCATTAAATTACTTTTTAAATGTTCAGTCTTAAGTATGACGGCTGGAGTGCAGTCGTGGCCTCTATCTCAAGGCTTAGTTCGCCTTTAAGTTTTGTTTAGGGATCGATATAAAATATATTATTTTTGAGATGATCAAGCTAGGGAGCAATTGAATTTCCTTCCGATCGCATTGGCGGCCCCGGCTTTAGTGCCGATCGCGCTTGCTGGGGATATACTTCCTCAGACAGAGCTAATTATCCTCGCCTAACTGGCTGAACAAATCGGCTAAAATTGTATTAGAAAATAAAAAGCCTTCGGGATCGCTCAACCTCAAATTGCCAGAAAGTGGCAGTTTCGCGCCCTCGCCTAAAGTTGCGTGAAGCGGAGCTATCCCGTAGGGAATCGCCCCATCCTCCGTCATAATTTCCACCCATCCTTGTCGCCAGTAGGGCTGCAAACAACGCCAAATTTTATCAACCGTTTGCTGACTAAACTTTTCAGTCAGCGCCGACAGGCTAACTCCTTCTGCTAAACGCAAACCTAGCATCAGCGTTTCTAACAAAATGTCATTTTCTGAGACTTGAAAATTTTGCTCAATTGCTGGGTACATATCATGCTGGGTTTCCCCCCCAATTTGTGGAGTAGCAGGGGAATTGAGGCCAGAGATCGATCGCACCCACTGATAATATTCTTGAGTTTTGCGCGGCCTTGTCAACCTCCGGCCTTCCACGTAACTCGCCGCCCCCATTCCCAAGCCGTAATAAGGGCGATTTTCCCAATAAACGCGGTTGTGGCGACACTGATAGCCATCGCGAGCGTAATTAGAAATTTCGTAATGTTCGTAGCCAGCACCTGTCAGAATTTCCCGCGCTAAACGGTACATTTGAGCAGCGGTTTCATCTGCTGGTAGCGGCTGCGCGCCTGCTTCAAAGTAGCGCCCGAAAGCAGTTCCCTGCTCAACAATTAAGTCGTAACTCGACAGGTGAGTCGGGCTAATTTCCACTGCAGATTTCAGGGAAGCTTCCCAGTTTTCTAAAGTTTGGTGTGGCAGTCCCGAAATTAGGTCTAAACTGAAATTGACAATCCCAGCCGATCGCACTATTTCCACTGCTTCAAAAATATCAGCGACTGAGTGCGATCGCCCGCAAGCTTGCAGCAATTCATCCTGAAAAGCTTGCACTCCCAAACTAACTCGATTTACTCCCGCCGCTGCATATCCCCGCAATTGTTCTAAAGTAAACGTACCAGGGTCTATTTCTATAGAAATTTCCGCCTCAGCAGCAATCCCAAATTGGCCGTCGAGAGTCTCTAAAATATTGCTCAACTGACTGACAGAAAGCAGTGAAGGCGTGCCGCCACCAAAAAAAACTGTTTTGAGAGATGCGCCTAAATTTTTAGTTTCTTGAATTTCTTGACACAGTACAGCAACGTATTGGACTATGGTGCCTGAATTCTCGCCATTTTTGCGATCGCCCACCACAAAAACCGGAAAATCGCAGTAGTAACAGCGGCGGCGACAAAAAGGTATGTGCAGGTAAGCCGAAGTGGGAATGCCGGAATTTGTCGCTTGCACACTTTTTTTTAATTCAAATGTTAAATAATCTGTGGGGGGGTTCATTACATTTCAAGCCGAAAGCGCAACTTCAAATCTAAAGTTTTAATTAAACAATCATGAATAATTATGTATATTATGACATTTTCTTAGCAAAAAAGCGCTGCGAACGATGGCGTCCCGCCCTCGCCCGTGCTACGGCTCTTTATAATTTAACCTCGTACGATTTTGATCGACCACAATTCCCCAACAGCCCGCAGCGCGGTCTATTCGCACCTCGTGCCTGCTTTCGGCGGGGCGTGGTAAATTCCGAGCGACTCGCTGGCACATCCCCCAAAGGGTACAACCGCGAAATATAAGTTTATGAAAGTCCCTGAGTAAATATGGCGATATCCGACCAAAGCATGAAAACAAGTATCAGCACTGCAAAGATATAATGTGAATAAATTCATTAACCTAGAACTAATGCTAGACGCAATCATAATAATCTCATTCATAATCGCAGGCGGAGGCATCGGCTATTACGGAGTCGAACTCCTGCCGATCGAGCTGCTGGAGCAAGTTACAAATATACAAGGTTTAAGTTCTGTACTAGGTTCCTTTGGAGCATTAATCGGCTTCGTGATGGGATTAGTGGCTCAAACAACCTATCGGCGCTTGGAAAAACAAGTCCGCGATATGCCAGTCGAGATGCTGCTGACGCGGGCGATCGGCTTAATCATCGGACTGCTAGTAGCGAACTTAATGCTGGCTCCGCTGTTCCTGCTGCCAATTCCCCGCGAGTTCGGCTTCATCAAACCTTTAGTCGCAGTCTTGGGTAGCGTCATGTTCGGCTTCACAGGCGTCAGTTTGACCGACACCCACGGCCGCGCTTTCTTGCGGCTGATCAACCCCAAAAGCTTTGACACGGTGTTGGTAGCCGAAGGTACTTTCAAACCAGCAACTGCCAAAGTTGTCGATACTAGCTGCATTATTGACGGCCGAATTGAAAACTTGCTAGAAACTGGTTTCCTCGAAGGTCAAATTATCGTGCCGCAATTCGTGCTCCAAGAACTGCAACTGGTAGCTGATTCCGCCAACGATCAAAAGCGAGTGCGCGGACGCCGCGGCTTAGATGTACTCAACCGCATCAAAGAAACATATCCAGAACGGATTCAAATTCACTCGGCTGACTACGAAGATATTGCCACAGTCGATGCGAAATTAGTCCGCTTCGCTTTGGATATCGACGGCATTTTGCTCACCAACGATTACAACTTATCAAAAGTAGCTACCGTCCAAAAACTGCCGGTTTTGAATATCAACGATTTGACTCATGCGGTGCGCCCGACTTATTTGCCGGGAGATACGATCGAACTAAAAATCCGCAAAGAAGGCAAAGAACCGTCTCAGGGAATCGGTTACTTGGATGACGGCACAATGGTTGTCGTGGAAGCCGGTAGCAGCTATGTCGGCGGCGAAGCCAGAGTCGTAGTCACCAGCGCCCTGCAAACAAGCGCCGGCCGCATGATATTCGCCCGTCCTCAAGAATCCGTTATTGTTTAAAACTGAGTAACAATGGCCAGGGCAATCAGAATCAAATATTGCGATCGGTGTTCCCAATCTGCCCCGACTCTCTACCGCGCCCGGTATGACGAGTCGGGGCAGTGGTTTTTTTTGTGTCTTAAATGTTGGGAATCGGTAAGTAAAAACAATCCTTTTTACTTCTACGGTGGCACTTGGAAAGCCAGCAAGAAAAAATAGCAATTACCAGCTTCTTCTTCTTTTCTCTTCCTTCGCGTCCTTAGCGTCTTCGCGGTTCAATCATATCAATATCAGTGATTCAGGAGTAATTAAAATCAACCAATCTCGATCGCATCTTCATACAATGTCTCAATCGCACAGCTAAAATTAACGCTAGCAAACTGAACGTCTTGCCCTTGAGTGTAAGGATAAAGCACCCACAAACCCTCTGCATTCCGGCGAAAACACTCTACACTAACTCTTTCTTGATTGATTAATACATACTCTTGCAAACTTTCAGAAGTGCGGTAATCAGCAAATTTATCGCCTCTGTCAAAAGCCGCTGTTGTCTGCGATAAAACTTCGACAATTAAGCACGGGTAGCGAATGAAATCTTCATCAGCATTTTTGTCTCGTTCATCACAACTCACCGCTACATCGGGATAGTAATAAAAATTTGATGCCTCAATCCGAACTTTCCTATCTGCCATGTAAGGCATACAACCACTTCCCCGAAGATAGTTCCTCAAAAGTACAGATACGTTCCCCGTAATAATGACATGAGGTTTGCTTTCCCCTGCTTTTGCATAGATTTTCCCTTGCCTGTACTCCTGTTTTATAGGGCTGACTTTCTCGGCTTCTAAATAGTCTTCGGGGGAGATAGAGGTGCAGCTTTTACTTGCAACCATATAATTTTGAGGTGGGTGAGGATTTCACTATTATAGCCGTAGCACGGGCGAGGGCGGGACGCCATCGCCCTTTTTCACCTTTCCCCAAAGTTTCAACGTCGGCGCGGAGTCGGAAGCCGGCGTTCGCCATTTTGCGGTTGCGGTTTTTCTTGCAGCTTCATCGTCAAACTAACCCGCTTTAACTTCTCATTCACCTCCAAAACCCGCACTTTCACCACTTGTCCGACTTTGACAATCTGTTTGGGGTCATCTACGAATCGATCGGCTAATTGAGAAACGTGAACCAAACCATCTTGGTGTACTCCCACATCAACAAAGGCTCCAAAGTTAGCTACATTCGTGATTATGCCTTCTAATTCCATCCCAACTTGCAAGTCGGAGATTTCTTTAATTCCTGCTTGGAAAGTGGCATATTTAAACTCGGCTCGCGGGTCTCTTCCCGGTTTTTCTAGTTCGGAAATAATGTCTCGGAGTGTTGGTTCACCCACTTTTTCGGTGACATATTTCTTAATGTTTACAGTCTTGATTTTTTCCGATATTTGTGTTATTCCTGTCAACGGCAAGTCTAAATCCTTGGCGATCGCCTGCACTACAGGATAACTTTCGGGATGAACTGCGGTATTGTCCAGGGGGTTTTCTCCGCCGCGAATGCGGAGAAAGCCGGCTGCTTGTTCAAAAGCTTTGGGCCCAAGTTTGGGAACTTTCAGGAGTTGGCGGCGATTTTTAAATGCGCCGTTTTCGTTACGGTAATTAACGATATTTTTGGCAACTGTTGTCGTCATTCCTGACACAAATGTCAGCAGTTCTTTCGAGGCTGTGTTTAAGTCAACTCCGACATAATTAACGCAGCTTTCGACTGTTTCGTCGAGTTTCTTTTTGAGCAGTTTTTGGTCAACGTCGTGCTGGTATTGACCGACTCCTATTGATTTCGGGTCGATTTTCACGAGTTCGGCGAGGGGGTCTTGCAAGCGCCGCCCGATGCTGACTGCGCCGCGAACGGTGATGTCGAGGTCGGGAAATTCGGCGATCGCCACCTCGCTTGCTGAATAAATCGATGCACCCGATTCATTCACCATGACTTTAATCGGTTTCCTGTCCATTTGGGCCAAAACTTCCGAAACAAATTCGTCTGTTTCGCGAGAAGCTGTACCGTTGCCGATCGCGATTAATTCAATCTTATATTTTTCAATTAAATGCTTGACAATTTTACCAGCTTGTTGTCGCTGAGCGGCCGCTTGGTGGGGGAAAATTGCTTGATATTCTAAAAATTGCCCGGTTTCATCGAGGGCGGAAACTTTGCACCCCGTGCGAAATCCCGGATCGATCGCCAGTGTCGGTTTCATTCCCGCTGGCGCCGACAGCAGCAACTCGCGGAGGTTGGTTTCAAAAGTGGCGATCGACTCGATATCAGCGACGGCTTTGTTGTGCGATCGCACTTCGGTAATTAACGAAGTCTTCATCAGCCGGTTGAAGGCATCCTTCAAGGTCGATCGATAAAACTCTTTAACTTCCGGTATCCTAGATCTAATTTCCTGAGCTTCCAAATAAGCCATCACTGCGGATTCATCAAACGCCAGATCCAAATCTAAGACTCCTTCCGTTTCCCCGCGAAACAGCGCTAACATATTGTGCGATTGAACGCTTCTCGCTGCAACTTGGTAATTGCGGTACATTTCAAATTTAGTGCTTCCTTCCGGGAAATCATCTTTAATTTTTGAGAGAAAAACTCCTGTTCGCATCAAAAAATCTCGCAAGTAAGCCCGCAATTCTGCTTTCTCCGAAACCGCTTCCGCCAAAATATCCGCAGCACCTTTGAGAGCTTCTTCTACTGTTTTTACTCCCTTTTCTTCCGAAATGTATTTAGCTGCTTCAGACTCAAAATCTGCTGGTTTAGCCGTCGGTAAGTTCAGAGACTTGATAAATTCTGCCAGCGGTTCCAAACCTTTTTCCCTAGCAATTGTGGCTCGCGTCCGCCGCTTGGGTTTGTAAGGCAGATAAAGGTCTTCTAGTTCGTTTTTTTGCAAACACGATTCGATTTTCGCTTGCAATTCTTCAGTGAGTTTCCCCTGAGATCTAATCGTCTCTAAAATCGATTTTTTGCGGTCTTCTATTTCCGTCAGATAGGTGAAGCGATCGGAGATATCCCGTAACTGAATTTCATTCAGCAAATCCGTGCGTTCTTTGCGGTAGCGGGCAATAAACGGAATAGTTGCTCCCTCTGCGAAAAGTTCCAGAGCATTATTGACTTGAGATAGATTAATGGAAAGTTCTTGAGCAATCAGTTGAGGAATGTCGATCATAGTGCAGAATTTCGGATCAGTCGATTTTAGATTTTAGATTTTAGATTTTAGATTTTAGATTTTAGATTAACTTCACAGAAGAGACGAAGAAAAGGGAATCATCCCATTTTTGTTAAAATCGCTTTCTAGGAGTGCGATCGTCCCGCACAGCAAAGCCGATATATCTCGCTTCTAGCTCTACGGCTTGCACTCCTGTGAAAGCATCATTGGGATGTTCCCGTGATGTTAGCATAAATGCAGTCATTGCTCAATATTATATGTTTCCTTTTAAATATCCTGTGCCGCAAACCGATCCGCCGCGATCGCCCAGAGAAACGCTGCCGACGATGTACGATTTACCCAGCGAAGACCCGGAGGAACCTGGTTTGCCTGACGAATTTCACGATTTGCAGCCGCAGTTGTTGAGCCTGACGTTTCGACCTCGGAATTATCCAGCTTCTGAGATATTTAGCGGCACCGACATGAACCTTTATTATGACGTGCATCACACTCTGTGGCACAAGCAGCCGGATTGGTTTGGAGTTGTGGGAGTTCCCCGACTTTACGATCGATCCGAACTGCGGATGAGTTATGTTACTTGGCAGGAAGGCGTCAATCCTTTTGTAATTGTAGAACTCCTTTCGCCGGGAACGGAAAAAGAAGATTTAGGCGAAAATACCGATGAGGAAAAGTTGCCACCTCAGTCGGGAAGCACTACGGATAACGGGCAAGTTTTAGAGGCCGAGACGAAGGAGGAACCGCCGAGAAAATGGGATGTTTACGAGCAAATTTTGCGGGTTCCTATTTATGCCGTTTTCAGTCGCTATACTAACAAATTGCGAGTGTTTGAATGGAAGGGCGGACACTATCAAGAATTAGAATTGCCCGACTCGCGAGTGTGGATTGCTGACCTAAGTTTGGGCTTGGGTTTGTGGCAAGGAGAGTTTCAGGGAATCGATCGACTGTGGTTGCGCTGGTATGATGTTGATGGCAATTGGATTCTGACTGAAGCGGAACAGCAACGGCAGCGGGCCGAGTCAGCGGAATCTAGGGCTCAACAAGCGGAAGCTCAATTGCAGTCTTTAATTCGGCGGCTGCGGGAATCTGGTATCGATCCCGATCAATTTTTAAACGGTTAGAGAGGACTGAAGTCCTGACTAAAAACTGGTTCGCAGTCAGGACTTTAGTTTGTTTTTACTTCACCATAAGACTCAAGGCCTCACTACGCACAGGCTTTAAGATTTGACCAAAACTTGATTGGTTGCGGCTTGTTTGTTTGTTGCTGGTACTCTTTGCGGTAAAGTCATCCGCGTCGAGAGAGTGATGCAAATAAGCTTGACCGACAGAACCGAAAAGTTGCAGTTTGTCAGAAATGACCCATCGCATGGCATTGATAGCTTTTTCCATTATTTCCAACAAATCAGGCTCTGACAGAGAAATGCTACTTTTTAACACGTCCATATAAGCTTCGCGAACTTCTGTATTCACATTAAATTTCGATACTCCGAATTTAATACACTCATGAATCATTGATCCCGGCAAACCGCTAGCACCGTGCATCACTAACGGCACTGAAACAGCAGCCCTGATTTTTGCCAGACGCGGAAAATCTAGTTTTGGTTCGCTTAAATATTTGCCGTGAACGTTACCAATTGTTACGGCTAAACAATCCACCTTAGTTTCTTTGACAAACTCTAATGCTGCTACGGGATCGGTCATTTTTGCAGCTTTCTCATCGCTTGTCAAACCGTCTTCCCTGCCACTGATTCTGCCGATTTCTGCTTCAACTGCCGCACCGTTAGCGTGGGCTAATTTAGTCATTTCTCGGCTAAATATTAAGTTTTGTTCGTATGGCAAAAAAGAACTGTCTGCCATAATTGATTTGATGCCGGCGGCTAAGCCGAGGTGAATGTCTTTTTCTGAAGTGCTGTGATCTAAGTGTACTGCGATCGGCACTAAAGATTTGCGGGCCGCTTTGATGCACAGCGCGACTAAAGGCGATTGTCCGTATGGGAGGGCGCTGGGGTGAAGTTGCAGTATAGCAGGGCTGTGCAGCGCTTCGGCCGCATTGATGACGGCTTTTACTCCTTCGAGGTTGTAGACGTTAAAAGCGCCGATCGCATAACCATTTCTCAAAGCCGTGTTCAGCAATTCGCTAGTTGAGGCGAGCATATAGTACCTACTTTAAAAACTTTTCTGAATGTTGATCATTCTATCAAAGTTTAAGGGCAAGCTCAGCTTAATCTGTGTTTATTTTAATTGCGAATTCTTCGGCTACGATTTATGTGAAGTGGATTTATTCTTGGGTAAGGTGCGCTTAGCGCACCCTACTATTTGTTTGGTGACTCTAGCGCACCTTACTCCTTGAGTGATTTACTAGGTTTGTGCGTTACCCACGTGCAAACCGCACTCTTTTACGGTCGCTTCTTCCCACCACCAGCGACCTTCGCGTTCGTGTTGGTTCGGCAATACTGGCTTGGTACAAGGTTCGCAACCAATACTTACAAAACCGCGTTCGTGCAACTTGTTGTAAGGCACATCCAAAGCGCGAATGTATTCCCAAACCTCTGCCGAAGACCAATTTGCTAAGGGATTGAATTTAATTAATTCATGGTCAGGAGTTGAGAATGCAGTGTCAACTTCAATAACCGGAATACCGTTGCGGGTACTGGGACTTTGGTCTTTGCGCTGACCGGTAATCCAAGCATCGAGAGTATTCAATTTGCGGCGCAGCGGCTTGACTTTCCGCACGCCACAGCATTCTTTGTGACCGTCTTGATAAAAACTAAACAATCCCTTTTCTTCTACTAGGGCTTGTACTTCTGCTGCATCGGGAAACATTACTTCTAATTTAATGCCGTAATGTTTTCTGACTTGATCCAAAAACTGATAAGTTTCTGAGTGCAATCGTCCGGTGTCTAGGGTGAAAACGCGGAAATTCTTGGTGATTTTTGAGGCAAGATCGATCAGAACTACATCTTCAGCCCCGCTGAAAGAAATGGAGATATTGTCAAAATTTTCTAGGGCAAATTTGAGAATGTCTCGCGGTGTTTTTTGACTGTATTCTGCTTCTAGCGCGGCAATGTTGAGATTTCTTTGGATGGCAACCATATTTTCGGGTTTTCGGTGTTCTTTTCCTCTAGCCCTTTATTATAGCCGATCGCCGTCTCTGGCTCACCGACTAATTTGACAATCAAGCAATGTCGTCCGGGACCGCCGGATTCATCCGTGAAGCGAGAAAAAAGCTCCGACTGCTCATCACCCGCCCCCGGATTTATCAGCGGGAGCGCTTTCTTCAATCTAAAATCTAAAATCTAAAATCTAAAATCGATTGACCGCATCTTGCAGCAGTCTTTGCGGCTGAACCCACAATCAAGCTCAAGGATGGCGATCGTCTGCTGGTAGCAGTTTTGGTGAACCCAACACTCCTCTACTGGCTAAAATGGGACGGCCGCGCGATCCATTGAATTTGCGCCCCAATTATAAAACACACACAATAAAATCATTTAAATGTCATTGTTACAATCCTAAAATTTGACTTGTCTTATTAATTAAATAATAGCGCTTGCTAAGCGATATTGTGCTGTATTTGAACGGAAAAAACATTATTTTAATACCAGTATTAACACCGCTATAGATCCTTTTAAATTGCTGTCAATACCGCTAATTAAATAATTTATCTAACATCATTTAGGCACTGCACTAGACTAGCTTATTGGGAATAAAGCTAAAAAAATACGTAGAAAATCCGGCTTTTGTCGGGTCATCGATCTTTCTCCTGATATCTGTTGGTTTCAAAACAGCGAATTACCACGAATCAATTACTAATTGCCGATTAATTTATTCAGAGCAATGTAGTTAGTAAAGTAAATTTTTATCGCTTTTTGTCGCTGACCGCCAACCTTCAGCCATACGATCGGCTATATTGTATTTGGAAGTACATTAATTTGTCCGTAAAGCGGTCTAGTCCCATCGCCGCCGATCGCGCCAGCTTCTGAATAAACGTAGTCCGCTGTCAATAAGAGCAAGGAAGTGTGGAATTATGTCAAAAATTTTAGTAGTGGACGACGTTAAGAGCGAACTAGAAATCATCTGCCGAATTCTTCAAGATGCCGGATTGGATGTGATCCGGGCAGGCGACGGCGAAGAGGCGATCGCCATGATCCGCAGAACCCCTCCGGCTTTGGTCGTTTTAGATGTAGTGATGCCACGAATGAACGGGTTTGAAGTGATCAGAGAATTGCGGGGCGATCGCGCAACTGCAAAATTGCCCGTAGTATTTTGTACTCATAAAAACACCGAGATTGATAAAGCTTGGGGAACAGATTTAGGGGCCGATGCTTACGTCAGCAAACCCTTTGAACCTCAGCAACTCGTCCACATAGTGCAGCGCCTGCTTTCGGCGTAAACAAAATATAAAGTGATCGGCAGCTTCTCAAAAAACATTATACAGACAAACCCCCTTTTTTTTTAAGAAACTGGGTTTTTGAAACCCCTAAAAGTTTTATGTTTAATGATAGCGACCTGCTTATTTGCTCAACCCGCGATTTATCTAACGGAAACATTTGAGGCACCAAAACTGATGCTGAAAAAATCGATCGGCGATCGGCTTTAGGGTCAAAGCAAAACTTTAATTTGTAAGCTACACTAGAAACTAAAAATAATCCATGAAAATAACGACTCTCCCCGCTGGGGGGAATCAGACAAGTGCAACAAAGCAATTTCTCCTGTTCGGTCAAGGAGGGAGTCTGTTCGGCATAGAGTTAGATGCAGTGCGGGAAGTCCTTTCCCTCAATGAACAACCGATTTCCCTGGTTCCCAACACCCAGCCATTTTTGCTGGGATTAACCAACTTGCGGGGCGAAATCTTAGCAGCAGCAGACTTCGGACTGTTTGTCGGTATTGAGTCGGTTGACACCTACCACTCAAACAGCCGCATCTTAGTGGTAGAAGCGCCCGATCCGCGAGACGTGAGATTGTTGTCGAGAATCAGCCTGGGATTAGCCGTCTCCCGCGTCGAAGGAGTTTTACCTCTCAATCCCGATCGCATTGTCTCAGCACTAGATGTCAGTCCCGACCTAGCTCCATTCTTAAAAGGTCTGTACAATTCCGAAGGACGCTTGCTAATGATTGTCGATGTAGAAGCGATCGCCCATTCCGAACGCTGGTAAGAATCAACAATACAGATAAGTCTGCAACGGCTGTGCATCAATAATATTAACTAACGATCGCCGGCATCCGATTTGCCCATCCTTAATTTTATGATCAAACTTCTCTATACCTGGATCGCAACGACTTTCACCCTGACATTGCCTGACTTCTCCCCATCGGTGGTAGCTGGGGCTGCTAATTGCATCATTTGTGCGTGTTACTTTGGCATCGCCTGGCTAATCAGTTTAGGTTTGTGGCGAAACCGTCAATTCGGGTTCGACATCTTCGCCACAGTCACAGCAGGCATATTTTGGAGCTGCGCTTTCGGTCACAGCGGACACGCCGCCGAATACCTAGGACTGCCGCACTCTCCGGTGGCGCAAACAGTGTGGGATTGGATAACTGTAATTCCGGCGATCGCTTTTTTGAGTTTGTCCAACCGCTACACCTTCTTAGTAGGTTCCACCCAAATCCTTAACTCTAAAAAAGAAACAGAACAAGCGCTGAGCGAAACTACCCAGCAATTTCACGCAATCTTCGACCAAGCTTTTCAAGCGATCGCATTATTGGAGCCAGACGGTACTCTGATCGAAGCAAATCAGACAGCGCTAAAATTGAGCGATTTGCAAGCATCAGAAGTCTTGGGGATGAAATTTTGGCTGGCACCAGGGTGGGCATCATCTCCAGCCAACCAGCAGCGCCTAAAAACGAACATTAAACAAGTCTTGATCGGCAATTTAGTCCGAGAAGAATACGAAATTACCGGCCCCAACAACGATGTGACAGTAATGGACGTGTCGTTTAAGCCGCTGTTAAATTCCACAGGAGAAGTATTTCAAATCCTCGCCGAAGGCCGCGACATTACCAAGCGCAAACAGACAGAAGCCGCTTTGCAGCAGCTAACGGCAGAACTAGAGCAGCGAGTGAATGAAAGAACCGAGCAGCTCCTGCAAACTAACGCACAATTGGAACAGGAAATTCGCGATCGCACCGCAGTACAAGAGCAATTAAAAGCCTCAGAACAATTCTTAAACAACATCCTCAACAGCATCCCCGACCCGATTTACGTCAAAGACAAACAGCACCGCTGGTTAATATTAAACGATGCCTTTTGTCAATACCTAGGTCACAGCAGAGAAGAACTAATTGGCAAATCCTACGACCAGTTCTTGCCCAAACAGGAAGCAGAGACATATCGAGAAAAAGACGAATCAGTTTTCTTGACAAATACCAGCAGGGAAATTCAAAAAACTATCACAGACCGAGCAGGAAAAACCCGCTTTGTGTCCGCCAAAAAATCTACCTTTATAGATGCCGACGGCAGACAATTTCTCGTTTGCGCGATTAGAGATATCACCAATCGCGTGCAAATGGAAGAACAACTGCGGCAAACACTGGCAGAAGCAGAAAGCTCCCAAAACTTGCTGCGAACAGTCATTGATGCTACGCCAGACTGCATTTTCGTCAAAGATCGAAACTTGCGCTACACCCTAGTCAATGCAGGTTTCGCCGCCGCCTTCGGCAAAACTCAAGCAGAAATTATCGGCAAAGACGACGCAGAAATCGGCATATCGGTTGATCGAATTTTCGCCAACTTCCACGCCGAAACCGATTCCCAGAACCAAATCCAAAACTTCCGGGCCGACAACCACCTCGCGCCCGGTTCCAACGACTTAGCCACCTTAGCCGACGGCAAAGTACACACCTTCGACACCCAGAAATTGCCCCTCAAAGATGCAGAAGGTAACATTTTAGGAATGCTCGGCTTCGCGCGCGACATCACAGAGGGCCGGAAATCTGAACAAGAACTATTGCGGTTCAAAGCAATTTTAGAAACCACAACAGACTGGGTAGGCATAGCCGACACCCAACAGCGCACCATTTATCTCAACCGCGCAGCCAGAGAAATGTTGAGAGTTGGCGAAAACGCAGATTTAGCCGGATTCAGCATTTCCGACCTGACATCGCCCAAAAGTATAGACACTCTTATCAACGTCGGCATCCCCGCAGCTTGTCGGGAGGGGGCGTGGAGCGGCGAGGCAAGGTGGCGAACTTTAGAGGGTCAAGAAATACCAGTTTCTCAAGTAATTATTGCTCACAAATCCGAGAAGGGAGAAATTGAATTTCTGTCAACGATCGCCCGCAACATTACAGAAAGCAAACGCACAGAAGAAGCCTTGCAGCAGAACTTGCAAATGCTCGACCTTGCCAGCGACGCCTTGATCGTTCGGGATATTGACGGCACGATTAATTTTTGGAATCAGGGAGCCGAACGGATGTACGGCTGGACAAAAAAAGCAGCTTTGGGGAAAGTCACCCATACTCTATTGCACACCATTTTTCCCCAGCCTTTACCAGCTATCTCGGCACAGTTAGAAGAGCAAGATTATTGGGAAGGAGAATTAATTCACACCACCAATTATGACACCAAAATTACCGTATTCAGCCGCTGGAATTTGCAGCGAGACGAACAGGGAAAACCCAAAGCAATTTTAGAAACTAACAACGATATCACGGAGCGCAAGCAAGCCGAAATCGAAAAGCAAAGATTGATTTCGATCGTAGAAAGCAGCTCGGATTTTATCGGCACTGCCACCCTGGAGGGAGAGGCAACATACCTGAATCCCGCTGGAATGAAACTAGTAGGATTGCCAAATATTGAAGAAGTCAAAAGCAAAAGTGTTTATGAGTTCTTCTGTGCAGAAGATGTTAAGTTTTTCCAACAAGAAATCCTGCCGCCTACTGTGCGAGACGGTTTTTGGCAGGGTGAATTCCGCTTGAGGAACTTTCAAACCGGCGAAAACATTCCGGTTGACTTCACCATATTTACCGTCAAACACCCAGAAACCGGCGAGCCTATCGGTTTGGCAACAGTTACTCGCGACATCAGCGATCGCAAGCGTGCAGAAGAGATGCTGCGCGAGCGCGAAAGACTATTCCGAGCGATTTTTGACCAATCGTTCCAATTAGTGGGGCTGCTAAAACCAGACGGAACCGTTTTGGAAGCAAACCAAACAGCCCTCGACATCGCCGGACTGGAGCGCGAAGACTTCGTAGGCACGCAGTTTGCAGATAATTTGTGGTGGCAAATTTCCCCAGAAGCCAAGCAAAAAGTGCAAGCAGCGCTCATAAAAGCTGCCGCCGGCGAGGTAGTCCGCTACGAAGCCGACGTGCTCGTTGCTGGGGGTGCTGTGATAACTGTGGACTTCTCCCTCAAGCCGATCGTAGACGACAGCGGCAAAGTCGTGCTGCTAATTCCAGAAGGCCGCGACATCAGCGATCGCAAAGCCCTAGAACGAGAATTAGTTTTGCGTCAAAGCCGCTTTGACGCATTTTTCGCAGCCGCCCCGGCCTCAATGTTTATTTTGGACGAGCAGTTGCGCTTTGTGCAAGCCAACGAGGAATTAGCGGCAACCACCGGCGTCTCTGTTGCCGAACACCTCGGCAAGACTGTGAGGGAAGTTGTACCCGAAATGATCGATACCCTACAGCCGATGTTGCAGCAAGTTCTTGTCACCAACCAACCGTTGTTAAACGTTGAGGTGTCGGGCACAACCGTCAACGAACCGGGCGTCATGCGAGATTGGCTAGCATCATACTTTCCTTTGCCCGGATCTGACGGCAAACCCATCGGTGTCGGGGGTGTGGTGATCGAAATTACCGATCGCAAAAAAGCAGAAGAAGAGCGCGATCGATTTTTTACCCTTTCCCTAGACTTGGTTTGTATTATAGATTTTGAAGGCAAATTCAAGCGCCTCAATCCCGCTTGGGGAACAACCCTCGGCTACTCCCTAGAAGAAGTGGAAAACCAACCTTTTATCAATTTCGTCCATCCAGACGATCGCGAACAAACCCTAGCAGAAGCGGCAAAAATAGCCAGCGGCGCCGAAACAAAGTCTTTTGAAAATCGGTATCGGTGCAAAGACGGTTCCTACAGGTGGCTGTCGTGGAAAGTGCGGCCTGAAAACGAACAAAAGCTCATGTATGCAGTCGCTCGCGACATTACCGAAAGCAAACAGGCACTTAATCAATTACAAGAAACAACAGCCCAATTAGCCCGTTCCGAAGACCAATTTCGGCAGCAAAGCAATCTCTTGCAACTGCTAATAGACAGCATTGGCGACGGCATAATTGCTGCCGACGAAAATAGCAATTTTCTTTTGTTCAACCCCGCCGCCCAAGATATCTTTGGCATGGGTGCGACAGATTATACTCCCAACGAATGGTCGGCAAAATACGGTTTGTTCTTGCCCGATACCGTAACTCCCTTTCCCCCAGCCGAAATACCTTTAGCGCGCACGGTTCGAGGAGAAGCCTTTGACGATGTAGACCTTTTCACCCGCCACGCAGGCAAGCCTAACGGTCTGTGGGTGAAAGTTAACGGCCGGCCGCTCAAAGACGAAACGGGGGCGCTTAAAGGCGGCGTAGTCGTTTGCCGCAACGTCACCGAACAAAGAGCATCCCAGGAGCGAATGCAGCAGTTGGCCGAGACACAGGAACGCTTGCTGCAAGAACTAAAAACTCGGCAAAATGCCCTAGACGAAGCTGCGATCGTCAGCGAAACTGATGTCCAAGGCATGATTACCTACGCCAACGACAGATTCATTGAAATATCCGGTTACAGCATGGCAGAACTCCTAAACCACAACCACAGCCTCATCAATTCGGGCTACCATCCCAAATCATTTTTTACAGAAATGTGGGTGACAATTTCTCGCGGTTTGGTGTGGAAAGGGGAAATCAAAAACCGACGCAAAGATGGCTCGTTTTACTGGGTAGATTCGACGATCTCCCCCATCTTTGATACCAGTGGCAAAATAGTCAAATATATCGCCATTCGCTTTGACATCACCGAGCGCAAAGAGGCAGAAGAACGACTGGAAAAATTGGCAGCAGAACGCAAAGCTGAAGCTGATTCCCTGACGCAGCAAGTCCTCAAATTGCTGGGAGAAATTAAAGGCGCTGCTCAAGGCGACTTGACAGTCAGGGCGGAAGTGACTAACGACGTTTTAGGTGCTGTCGCCGACTCTTTCAACTTCTTAATCAGTTCTCTGCGGAAGGTGGTAACGGGAATTCAAACTTTAGCCGAACAGGTAACATCTGCCACCGGCGAGTCGATTAACAATACCAGTCAACTCACTCAACAGGCGGAAATTCAAGCCACAAAAATATCTGCCATCATGCGGGAAATCGAGCGGATTGTGAATTCGATCCGCGACGTGCGAGATGTTTCGGTGCGCGCCGAAACAGTTGCCCAGCAGTCTTCTCAAACGGCTGAAGTCGGCGGTCTGGCTGTCGATCGAGCTGTCGAAGGCATTAACGGGCTCCGGGTGACGATCGCCTCTACCTCGAAAATGATGAAGCGTTTGGGCGAATCTTCGCAGCAAATTGGCAAAATTGTAACTTCGATTTCTCAACTTGCTTCGCAAACTAATTTATTAGCTCTGAATGCTACTATTGAGGCGGCGCGAGCCGGCGAACAAGGTTTAGGCTTTGCTGTTGTTGCCGAAGAAGTGCGGAAATTAGCAGAAAGATCCGCTGGCGCTACGGAGGAAATCTCCGAAATTGTCGGTACAATTCAAGAAGAAATCAGCCGCGTGATGAAGGCAATGGAATCGGGGACGCTGGAGGTAGTGGAAGGCACTAAGCTGGCAAGCGAAGCTAAAACTCACCTCAATGCCATCATCGAAGTTAGTCGAGAAATGAATGCTTTGGTGCAGAATATTACTATCGCATCTGCCAAGCAAACTGTTTCGGCTGAGGGAATTGCTAACAGTATGCAGCAAGTCAACGAGATTGCTAATACGACTGCACAAAAAGGTGCGGATGTCAAAGCATCTTTGGACGAGTTGTCTGGTTCTCTGGGCCAATTGCAAAAGTCGGTGGCGAATTTCCGCAGTTAGTTCAGTTGACAATTGACAGTTGACAGTTATACGAATCACTAATAACTATCGTTGTTGCCGGGGCGAGTTGACGAATATCCTGAATGCGAATTTATAGATAATCGTGAACCCACCCTGACAACAATTACAGTTAAATAACGGGGTACATATATAAAAAACTGCCCACAGAAAACTGTTAACTGCCAACAGTCAACAGTCAACAGACAACAGACAACAAACTAATATGAATGATGACGATTTAAACGAATTAATAGATGCTTTTACCGCAGAATGCGAAGAGTTTCTCCAGTCAATGGAGACGAATCTGCTGGCGATGGAAGCTGCGGGTTTGAAAGAGCGACAAGCGGCAGTTAAAGAAATGTTTCGGGCGGCGCACTCGATTAAAGGTGCAGGTTCGATGTTGGGCTTTCAAAACGTATCGGCGGCGGCTCACACGCTGGAGGATTGTTTTGTCATTTTGCGCGATCGCACAGACTTGTCGGCTCTGGAACCGACTACTGTGAGTGTTTTGCTGCAAGGCGTGGATGCTCTCAAAAAGATTACGATCGAATCTGTTCAACACTCCGATGTCACAACTCCGGATCAAACGGAAAACTTGGAGGCGATCGCCCAAATTTTCGCCCAATTCCAGGCTAAGTACGGCAAGTCAGAACAGCCGCCAGTCCCCGCAGCCAGCCCATCGCCCGCCCCCGACACCCTGAAACTGATTTTTGAACAGCAAGTGCCGGCACTCTTCAATCGCCTAGAAACCGAGCTTTCCCAAGCTTCCGAGGCAGATTTGGCAAAAAGCGTCACCGCCCTCAACCAGGTTTACTACCAACTCTCCGGTTTGGCTGGAATGCTGCAATTGCCGGATTTTGGGAAAGTCGCCGCAGCCCTCAGCGCTTTGATCGAGTCTCCTGACTTGACTCTACAACGTTTGCAATCCGAGGGTTGGGCGATCGCCCAAAACTTGCAAACCGCACGCCAACAAATATTGGAAGGAAGGGCGATCGACATCCCCGAAATCTCCCCCACTCCCCCCCTCTCCCCTTCTCCCCCTCTTCCACTCTCCCCCTCTCCCACTCCCCCCGAAATCTCCCCCTCCCCGACTCTCCCAGTCGCCAACCCGCAAAGGCCGACAATCCGGGTAGACTTAGAACGCTTAACTGAATTGGTGAATCTAGTCGGGGAATTAGTCATCAACCGTACAAATTTAGAACTTCAAGAATCCGAACTGCGCGGCGAAGTCAAGCGCATCCGCCGCAATATCGTAGATTTAAGCCAATTCGGCGGTCAGTTGCGAGAAGAATACGACAGACTGAGCTTTGCAGAGTGGAGAGGGGGAAACGGGAACTCTGGATTGGGAAAACTTGCTGCTGCAGAAACAGAGTTCCCCGTGATTGCTAACGGCAAATCCTCTCCGGTTCATGCTCACTTCGATATCTTAGAGATGGATCGTTATACAGAGTTCCACTCGACAGCCGCCGAAGTGATCGAAACTGCCCAAGCAATTTCTCACTCCGCCACCAAATTAGACACCTTAGCCATGAAATTCGAGCGCAGTACCGACCAACTGCGCCGCATTACCGAACAACTACGCAGCCGCGTCATGCAGTTGCGAGTCGTGAGTTTCAGTCGCGCCGTCGATCACTTGCCCAGAGCGCTGCGGGAAATGTGCCTCACATACGATAAAGATGTCAACCTGCTGCTAGTGGGAAGAGATACCAAAATAGACGAAAGTTTGCTCGATGCTTTGCGCGATCCCTTAATACACTTAGTGAGAAACGCTTTCGACCACGGCATCGAAATGCCCGAAGTTCGGCAAGCAAGCGGCAAGCCGGCCAGCGGTCAAATAGAAATAGAAGCCCGCCACCAAGGCGGCCAAACTATTATTACTGTCGCCGATGACGGCAAAGGCATTGACCCGGAAATCATTCGCCGTAAAGTTGTCACAAAGGGTTTGGCGACGGAGGAACAAGCTCAAGAATTTTCCATTGCCGAACTCTACGATTTTCTGTTTTGGCCGGGTTTCAGCACTACAGAAGGGGTCAGCGACCTTTCGGGGCGGGGAGTCGGGCTCGACGTGGTGCGAACAAATTTGCGGGCTGTGCGGGGGACTGTGAAGGTAGACTCTCGGCTGGGAAAAGGTACGAGTTTTATCATTAAACTGCCACTGCTGCTGTCGATTACTGATGCTTTGATGGTGAAGACCGATCACAATAAAATAGCAGTGCCGCTGGATGCAGTCGAGGAAATTCTGCACATTAAAGCCTCGGAAGTTCACCTTGCCGGCAATCAGCCGATGCTGTGGTGGCGGGAGGAATTTATTCGTTTGGTGAGGATGCAAGATTTGCTCGAATACAGCGTCGTCGGGCCGGATGCCCCCTCTCCTGACCCTTTGACCCAAGACGAAATTCCTGTCCTGGTTTTGGCTTCTACCGAAGGAATGCTGGCGGTGGCCGTGGAACGGCTGATCGGTCAGCAGGAAATTGTGGTTAAACCTTTGCCACCGCCACTCTCGAAGCCTCGCGGCGTTTTGGGGACTACGATTTTGGGGGACGGGCGGGTGGTGAATATTCTGGATGTGGACGATTTGGTGGGCCAACCTGTGGTAAATAGCTCGATCGCCGCTGTCTCCGGTAAAGTGGAGGAGATACCGCCGAGTTCGAGTCAGTCACCGCAGATTTTGGTAGTGGATGATTCCTATACAATTCGCCAGTTGCTGTCTCTGACGCTGACTCGTGCTCGCTACCGGGTGGTACAGGCTAAAGACGGCGTGGATGCCCTGGAAAAGTTGCAAAATGGTCTTGATTGCAGTTTGGCGATCGTGGATATTGAAATGCCCCGGATGGATGGATTTGAATTGTTGCGATCGATCAGATCGACCGAACGGTTTGCTAAGATTCCCGTAGCCATGCTGACATCCCGTAGCGGGGAAAAACATCGGCAAATGGCAATGGAATTAGGCGCAAATCAATACTTCACCAAACCTTACAGCGAAGCCCAACTTTTACAAGCTATCCCCAAATTAATCCACCACTCAAGAATTTAATTCACAATCTCAAATTTCCCATCAAATAATCCCTAATCTCAAACAAAACTTAGGCAAAAAGTAATTACACCAGCGAATAATAGTGGTAAACTACGCAGCCCAATCACTTTCTAAAATCCAATAATTTTCACTTCTCAATCAAATAATCTTCAATCTTCAATCTTCAATCCAATAATCTTCAATCTAAAATCTAAAATCTAAAATCTAAAATCGAATGACTCACGCCAATTACAATCGCCGCTTTCGGAGCAAGAAACAAGCCACTGTTAGAATTGCTCCTAAAAAATTTGTTTCTTTTGAACTTGGAAATATTTACTATGCTGTTCCTATTGAACGAGTGGAGCGCATTGTTAAAAATTTTAAGGCCTACGGTCTTTTACCTAACGGTAATAGTTTACTGCGGCATCAAGAAGAACTGATTACCCTAATTAATTTATCCAAAATTTTTCCCAGCAGTCCGAGTATTGCTGAGTGCAAATACCTGATTATTTGTACCTTAAATAAAAGCGATAGGTTAGGGATTCCCCTTCCTGATATGCCAAAAATTTTGGAAATTACCGAAGAAAGCTTCTGCGAGATTCCCGAATTGTACCGTCAACAGCAACTGCCTCCGGTAATAGAAAAGTTAATTCGCGCACCTGATGGTTCCGAAGTTTTTTATCTGAATTTCGATCTATTTAGCGAAATGTAGGGGGTTCACTTTTCGAGGTATCATACCATATAAATGGTATTTTGGCAAACAAAAAGTTAGAAATTTATGAAAAAACTCACAATCATGTCGATCGCCCTACTAATTTTTGCAGCAATTCTCGAACTGCCGAAGGTGGGGCTGCAACTAAGTGCGATCGGGCAAATAGAAACACCGCAACCAATCCCAACACCGCAACCAATCCAAACACCGCAACCAATCCCAACACCGCAACCACAAACACCCCAACCAATCCCAACACCGCAACCAATCCCAACACCGCAACCAATACAAACACCCCAACCAAAAGCAGCCGACCCCAAAAACCTCGGCTACGTCTCCCCAGAATTTGCCGAAAATTTCTCCCAGCAACAAATCGACCAAATCAACGCCAACGTCGAAACGCTGCTGCTAACTCAAAGCTGCTCCCGCTGCGACCTCCGAGCCGTAAAATTAGTTAACATTAACTTAAAAAATCCCATCCTTACAGGATCAGATTTATCAGATGCCAACCTCAGCGGTAGTCGCTTCGAGATCTCAGATTTTGTCAACACCAATCTAGCTCGCACAAACTTAAGCGGAGCCGAATTAGTAGGAGCGAGAATCAGCAACGCTAACCTCAGAAAAGCTAACTTGACAAAGACAAATTTAGACGGTGCAGACTTGCGATTTTCCGACTTGAGAGATGCCAATCTTTCCGATGCCAACCTCCGCAATGCTAATATAGATGGCGCTAGTATCGATCGAGCAAGCATGGCCGGCACCACAATGCCAGACGGCAGAAAAAATAATTAATAATAGAGGTAGTCTTATGTCGCCGATTAAACAACGCCTTCTCGAAGCGATCGAACGGACTCCTGAGCCACTTTTAGAGCAAACGCTGGCATTTCTGGAATTTTTGACCAGTCGGACACAATCCGCGATCGCCCCAGACTTCGACTCAGATTTTGACTCAGATACCGACTCCAACGAGCAAATCCTCGCCGATCTGAAAGCCTCCCTCCACCAAGCCAAAGCGGGACAAACCTTTCCCATATCGGAACTCTGGAACGGTATCAATGTCTGATATGTCAGTCCAAGTCACATTCACGGTACTCTTCAAACGTCGCCTCAAAGGACTCGCTAAAAAGTATCGCCAAATTCAAACCGATATTCAGCCAGTCCTTGATGAGCTTATCCAAGGAAACTTCATAGGAGACCAGATTACAGGGACTCAATACACCGTTTACAAAGTCCGGGCTAAAAACAGTGATTCCCAAGTTGGTAAGAGCGGCGGTTATCGCTTGATTTATCAAGTTGAATCACCGACTCAAGTTGTTTTACACCTGATTTACTCGAAATCAGAACAAGCAAATGTCTCCGCCGAGGAAATCCAAACTGCGATCGCAGAATACCAAGCGAACCCAGACGAATAAGCCATTTTTCAAATCTAAACGCTTGCCCTTCTTGCTCTTTGAGGCGCTCGCTGTCATCGTCAAAATCTGTGTCGTGCCTTCCTTCAATTCTATTCAAACAGCCAAAAACCTCTGAATCACCTCATCACTTAATTCGCTAGTGCTTCCAGAAGCCACAATCCCGCCTTTTTGCATAGCATAATACCAGTCAGCTTGCCGCACAAAATGCAAATGTTGCTCCACCAACAAAACAGAAATTCCCCTAGTCGCAACCACACGGCGCACCGCAGCTTCTATGTCTAAAATAATAGACGGTTGAATCCCCTCCGTAGGCTCATCCAAAACCAGCAACTGCGGCTCACCCATCAAAGCCCTAGCAATAGCTAACTGCTGCTGCTGTCCCCCGCTCAAATCACCTCCCAGGCGATCGAGCATAGTTTTCAAAACAGGAAATAAATCAAAAATTTCCTCGGGAACTTCAGGATTTTTGGTTTTGGTTGGTTTCGCTTCCAAACCTAACAATAAATTTTCTTTAACCGTCAAACGTGGAATAATTTCACGCCCTTGAGGCACATAACCAATTCCTAATCTAGCCCGCTGGTGAGTCAACTTAGAAGCAATAGATTCTCCGCCAAAAGCAATAGTACCACTGCGGGGTTGCAGCAACCCCATAATCGTTTTTAGCATAGTAGTTTTGCCGACACCATTGCGGCCGATCAAGCAAACCATTTGCCCCGCATTTACGCTTAAATCCACATCGCGCAAAATGTGACTTTCGCCGTAATAAACATTCAAATTAGAGACTTGTAGCATAATTATTTACTGTTGACTGTTGACTGTTGACTGTTGACTGTTGACTGTTGACTGTTGACTGTTGACTAATAACTATTCTTCAGGTTTTCCCAAATATACCTCAATTACCCGATCGTCATTTTGCACCTCATCCATAGTCCCCTCACACAAAACCGCACCCTGATGCAACACCGTCACCTGCCGCGCAATTTGCCGCACAAACTCCATATCGTGTTCTATCACTAACACCGAATGACTTTCGGCGAGCGAAATTAGCAACTCTCCAGTTAACATCGTTTCCTCATCCGTCAAACCCGCCACAGGTTCATCTACCAACAACAAATCAGGAGATTGAGCCACCAACATTCCAATTTCCAACCATTGCTTTTCCCCGTGAGAAAGCAAACCCGCCGAAATATCAGCTTTAGCAACTAAACCAATTGTTTCTAACAAACCCGCAACCGTGCGTTTTTCAGCAGCCGAAGCAGGCTGGAACAAAGTCGAAAAAACATTTTTATGGCGGCTGCAAGACAATTCCAAATTTTCGCGTGGCGTTAAATTCAAGTAAACTCGCGGCGTCTGAAACTTGCGACCAATTCCCAAGCGCGAAATCCTATCTTCCGACAACTTGCGTAAATTTTGTCCCTTAAATAACACCCTGCCCTCTGTCGGCTGCACCTTCCCGGTAATTGAATCGAGAAAAGTTGTTTTCCCCGCACCGTTAGGGCCAATGATAACGCGCAGTTCGCCCGCATCCATGCTAAAATTCAAACCGTTGATGGCTTTAAAACCATCAAAACTCACAGTCAAGTTTTCGATTTCTAAGACTTTTTTATTCATGATTAGCAATTAAGTCACTAATGGACAACAACCGATACCCCTTGTAGGTGCTAAGCGCAAATATCATCCCTTATTACGCAGATTTTCTCGCCTTTTGTGGCACCATAATTTCTCCTTCTTCCCGGCTGTTTACTCTACACTAAAACTGCTAGAACTGCTCGACATGGGAGGTGGAGCAGCAGCCATAATTCGCTCAGCTAACTTCGAGAGCGGCAGACTTTGCAAATACACTTTTCCAGGCCCGGTTAGCTTGACTAAAAACAAGCCTTCGCCGCCAAATAGAGCATTTTTAAACCCGCCAACAAACTGAATATCGTAATCTACAGTCGGCGCAAAAGCTACCAAACAACCAGTGTCCGCTCGCAACACTTCGCCAACTCCCAAATTTTTCTCAACTATTGTTCCTCCCGCATGAACAAAAGCTAGCCCGTCACCCTGCAATTTTTGCAGAATAAAACCTTCTCCGCCAAAGAAACCGGCACCTAGTCGCTTGGTGAAAGCTACCTCAATTTCAATGCCATTTGCCGCACAGAGAAATGAGTCCTTTTGACACAAAAATTTACCGCCAAGTTGGCCTAAATCGAGGGGAATTACTTTACCCGGATAGGGGGCGGCAAAAGCGACGCGGGCCTTACGATTTCCGGCGTTGACAAAGGTGGTAATGAAAAAACCCGCTCCTGTCAGCATTCGTTTGAAACCTTGAAATAAGCCGCCGCCTGTGGATGTTTGCATTTGGATGTCGCCTTCCATGTATGTCATGGTTCCAGCTTCCGCCCTGACGCCTTCTTTGGGGTCGAGTTCAATCTCGATGAGTTGCAAATCGTCGCCGTAGATTTTGTAGTCAATAATATCTGCCATATGTTGACCCTCAAGTTCAAGAACAAAGCTGTTTGCTAGGGATATCTAAGTAGGTGGACATATATATTGCGTCTCCTCAGAGAGAAACGCAGCTTTTCCCAAGTTTATTGGGATTGTTTTGTTTGTCTCTTGCCAGTGAAATTATTTTATTTCCACCTACTTATAAATTACACGATATTTTTGCAATCAATGTTCAAGTTCTTCTTTTTCGAGCTGCACTTGCGGGTCTTGTTCCAGGCTGGGATAAGTAGATGCGTACTTCGGTCTTCTGAACAAGCTGCGGATTTGGTCGAAACCTTGATGTTGCAGCCATCCGACTAAGCCGTCGGGCAGCACTGTGACTACTATTAGGAATAGCGCGCCTTGGAAAAATAGCCACACTTCGGGAAACTGTTCGCTCAAGAAACTCTTGCCAAAGTTGACTAGCAGTGTTCCCAATATTGCTCCCGATAATGTGGCGCGACCTCCCACTGCGACCCAGATTACCATTTCAATTGAAAAGGCAATATCCATTGCTTTTGGCGAAATGATTCCGGTTTGTACGGTAAATAATGCGCCTGCAATCCCGGCTAAACCGGCGGAAATTGCAAAGACTAAAACTTTGTAGCCTGTGGGATTGTAACCTGAGAAACGTAGGCGCACTTCGTCGTCGCGAATTGCTACTAGCAGGCGGCCGAAACGCCCGCTGGTCAGCCATCGACACAGGGCGTAAGTTGCTGCTAGAAATAGTATGGTGAGAATGTAGAAAATATATTGAGTATCTCGGTCATTTACTGTGGCTCCGAACAGGGTTTTAAAGTCGGTGAGTCCGTTGGTTCCGTTAATCAGTTTTTGCTGACCGTTAAAGAAGTTGAAAAATACAATGGTTGCTGCTTGGGTAAGAATTGAAAAGTAAACGCCTCGAATTCGATTCCGGAATACTAAATAACCTAAAAGTGCGCCCAAGATGGCGGGGATGAGAACTATTGCTAATGCTGAAAAGGGAAATGAATAAAATGGTTGCCAAAACCAGGGGAGTTCGGTAACGCCGTAGAGGTTCATAAATTCTGGCAATTGACTGCTGGCGGTTGGGGGAATTTGCAATTTTAGGTGCATGGCGAAAGCGTAGCCGCCGATCGCAAAAAACACCCCATGCCCTAAACTAAGCAAACCCGTGTATCCCCAAATCAAGTCTATGCCGAGGGCGGCAATTGCTAGTGCTAAAAATCGCCCCAATTGATTGAGGCGAACGTCTGGAAGTATTCCTGGGATCAGGAATATGAATGTGAGGGCGATCGCGCTAACAATTGCTGCTTCTTTTAGCCAGGGTTTTTGATGTTTTTTCTGCATTTTTCGCTACACTCGCAGTTGTAATTTTTAATTTTCTACCGTCCGCCCTTTTTGCGGGAAAATCCCTCCCGGCTTCACTTGCAGAAAAGCCATAATTAAGGCGAATACCATTACTTTTGCCATGCTGGTTGTGGCGAAAAATGTGAAGAAGTCGGCTAAAGGCTTGATAGGAGCGAACATTAATGCTAAGGTTCCCGAACCGATCAGGTAATTGGCAGTGCCGATCGCGATCGCAGCAACTACACTCCCCACAATCTTGCCGACACCGCCCACAACCACCACCATAAAGGTATCGACTATATAATTTTGTCCAGTATTTGACCCTACCGAACCGATCAAACTAATCGCGCACCCAGCCACACCAGCCAACCCCGAACCCAAAGCAAAAGTCAGCGCGTCTACTTGTTCGGTAGGAATTCCCAAACACGCACTCATGCTGCGATTTTGCGTCACGGATCTAATCCGCAATCCCCACACAGACTTTTGCAAAAATAGGTAAATTCCCGCCAAACAAATTCCTGTCAGCACAATAATAAAAATTCTGGCATAGGGCAACTGAAAATTGCCCAGCGGTATGCCACCCCGCAACCATTTCGGTGCAGTTACATCCACATTTTGAGCGCCAAACCAAGGTTGAGTTACTGCCAGTTTGTAAGTTTGCCCTAAAAAAGCGCTCACCGCCCAGGAAATACCCAAAGATAAAGGCAAAATTAGGGCAATAATGTTGTTGCGAATGCGATCGAAATCCAGGCGCGATTTCAGCAACCGCAAACCGCCAAAAAACAGCAAACAAAACACCGCAATCCCAATTACCAGCACCCAACTGACGCTGCGGACAAACTGCTGCAAAATTAAACTTACACCCCAAGTTGCCAGCAGAGTTTCTAGCGGCCGCCCGTAAAGATAGCGAATCACTCCGCGTTCGAGAATTAATCCTACCAATGCAGCTACTAAAAAAGCTAGGGGAATTGCAAATAAAATGTATGTTTCAAAAGCAAATCCTCCAATACCTTTGAAGACATTTTGCACCACGAAAGTTGTATAAGCCCCCAGCATCATCAACTCGCCGTGAGCCATATTAATCACGCCCATCAGCCCGAAAATAATCGCTAATCCCAGGGCTGCAATTAATAAAACAGCGCCGATGCTAATGCCGTTAAATAAACCATCTAATATCGCCAATTTTGTTCCTCCTGCATCAAGTCTGTTAACTTTGTTCGCGGATTATTATGGGCGGATTTTACCCCATTGGTGTCAACTTAAGCGTCTAGTTTTATATAAAAAATGCTTAGAGTCAGTATCTCGATTCCCCTAAATCCCCCTTAATAAGGGGAGTAGGGGTTGACTTTGAAGCCTCCACTTCCCCTATATTAAGGGGGAATTTGAAGACTCCAGTTATATCATGTCCGATCGAGTGACCGCGATTAAAAGGGCGGGTTTTTGAGATTGTTAATTATTGGCAGATATTTTTCGTGAACCCGCCCCTACCGTATTAGGGGTAATCGACCGGACATAATATTACCTCTTATTAAGGGGAGTAGGGGGTGACGCAAGAATGCTCTTACTCCCCCCTTATTAAGGGGGGGCCGGGGGGGATCTCCGGGTTTAAAAATACGCCATTGGGGGGGATAAAAGATACGTTGCTAACGTTAACAAAATTGGTATTACCTACTTATCAAGCTTTGAATTTGCCACCTTTTGCGGGGTCTGACCAATCGCAAGCAAAGCCTTTTGTTTCAGCTACAAACTGATTCCAAGGCACCGGATTCACTACTGCTGGCGTAGCAAAAGCGATGTTAAATAAACCGTCGTCTCTCACTTCGCCCAAGCGCACAAATTTAGAAAGGTGATGGTTAACATCCATCGTTACTGTGCCCCCCGGTGCGTCAAAGGTTTGACCCAAAGCGGCTGCCCGTACTTTTTCCAAATCGTCGGCTGTCCCTGCTTTTTCGACAGATTGCTTCCACAGGTAAACCATGATGTAAGCTGCTTCCATCGGGTCGTTAGTCACTCTATCTTTGCCGTATTTTGCCCTGAAAGCTTCCACAAATTTTGTATTGGCCGGAGATTCCACAGTCATGAAGTAATTCCAGGCGGCGTAATGGCCTTTAAGATATTCTACGCCGATCGCCTTTACTTCTTCTTCCGCAATACTGACCGACATTGACGGATATTTGTCCGGGCCCAAACCTGCACCCTGCAACTGTTTGAAGAATGCTACGTTGCTGTCGCCGTTGAGGGAATTGAAAATGACGCCGCCGTCTGGTAAAGCAGCCTTAATTTTACTAATAATTGGCGTGACTTCTGTCCCGCCCAAAGGAATGTAATCTTCCCCAACTAATTCGCCGCCTTTGGCTGCTAGCTGTGCCTTGATAATGGTATTTGCCGTGCGGGGGAAAACGTAGTCCGACCCGACTAAGAAGAATCTTTTCCCTTTATTTTCTAGCAGCCAGTCAACTGCTGGTTCGATTTGCTGGTTCGGCGCCGCCCCGGTATAAAAGATGTTCTTGGAGCACTCTTGACCCTCGTATTGTACGGGGTACCAAAGCATATGATTTTTTTCTTCAAATACCGGCAATACTGCTTTGCGGCTAGCGGATGTCCAGCATCCGAAGACGGTGACAACTCTATCTTGGTCGATCAATTTTTTGGCTTTTTCGGCAAAAGTCGGCCAGTCTGAGTTGCCATCTTCTATGACTGCTTCGATTTGTTTTCCGAGGACACCCCCAGCTTTATTAATTTCTTCGATCGCTAATTGTTCGGCATCGACAACGCTTTTTTCGCTGATTGACATCGTGCCGCTCAAGGAATGCAAAATTCCTACTTTGATCGTGTTTCCGCCCCCGGCTGCGGCTGGTGTAGTTCCTGTTGATGTGGGAGAAGCGGCGGGAGTTCCTGTTGGAGTGGGAGTTCTACAAGCTTTTAGAAATAAACTTGATGTGAGGGTAGCAGAACCGTATAAAAGAAATTTCCGTCGATCGAATCGCTTTGTCATTTTTTCTTGTTACTCTTGAATAGATGAGTCAGATGATTGAGAATAATAACACATAGCGACTTGATATTAAGACTCGCTTCAGCAGACTGTTGTATTTTTAGCTACAAAACTTATTGTTTTTGAGAAAATGAATGTTTTGTGGGGTTTGAAGGCAACTGCGGCAGAAACCGGGCTGATACCATTTTAGATTTTAGATTTTAGATTTTAGATTGACTGATGACATCAGGGTGGGGATCACGGGCTTACCGGATTTTTTTGGGAAACCGGGTTTAGACACCAAAATACGTCTTTTCAGCAATTAGTGTGTAATTAGAAACCCGGTTTCTTTACATAAATTATCTTATTGATGCTACCAGTTAGGCAGCAACCGGGTCGATCGCACAAAATAGAAAGCAGGTTTCTCACTCTCCACAGGTTCTTGATGCTAAAACTTAGGCCGCAACCGGGTCGATCGCCCAACATAGGCTTGTGTCAAAGCAGGTGACGATCGCACTTCGCTTTGAACTCAAAGCGAAGTGCGATCGTCACCTGTAGAAATGCCCCTGATTTATGGAGAATAGCGGACTCGAACCGCTGGCCTCTGCGGTGCGATCGCAGCGCTCTACCAACTGAGCTAATTCCCCTGATTGAGTTTTAATTTAGCATTTTAGATGCCGGATTGCCGAATCTAAAAGGCTTACAGGTCTTGCTGGCTCTCACGTTCGCAGACCGTCACCTACACTAGCACGTAACTGCTAAAAAGGTCAAGTGTTTTCTGCCGCTGACTCAGTGGGGGCGATCGAGCAAAGTGCGGCCACTCTATCCAACTCTAAATCAGCAAAATAGTCCACCGTCCAATTAGCTTGGCGCTGGATCATGTGAAACGGGTAAGTGTGAGTCACACCCGCAACCTGAATCCCCGCTTTTTTCGCCGCTTCAATCCCCGCAAAAGTATCTTCTATCGCCAAACACTCGATCGGTTGCAGCTTAAAGTCAGGATATTTCTGGTTGAGAAGTTCCACAGCCAATAGATAGCAATCGGGTGCTGGTTTGCTCGCCGTCAAGTCGTCGCCTGCGACAATTAACTCAAAGTTTGCTGCCAAACCGGCCCGATCTAACACCAATTCTATATCCGATCGCATGGCCCCGCTAACTACGGCCATTTTCAGTCCGGCAACCCGAATTTTGTCAATAAATTCTGCCAAACCCGGATAAATCGGCAGTTTCTCCAAAGTATCTATTTGAGCTTTGTAAGCTTCGGCCTTGCGCCGCAGCAGCCGATCGAGGTATGTTTCTGTCAGAAATCGTCCCCGGCGCTCGAGCAGTGCGGTAATGCAAGCGCGATTGCTCCTTCCTAAACAAACTTCTCGAACCTCCCCACGTTTGAGCTGGAGATTTTCATCGAGCATCAATCGATCGATTATTTTCTCGTGAATCGGCTCGTCATTAACAATCACACCATTAAAATCAAATAAAACTGCTTTTAGAGTCATTAGTCATTAGTCAGTAGTCATTAGTCATTAGTCATTAATCATCAGTCATTAGCAAGTTAGTAGGGGCGGGTTTTACCAACCATCTCAACCTAAAACTAACCATCTATAAAACCCGCCCCCAAAGGGCGAAAAATACACCTCAACAATACATCAAGCGGGAGCTGGAATGCCTGGTAAATCGCCATCAAAATCAGGAGTTCGATCGCCCCAATTCCACCCCCTCGCCACCTTTGCCTGTTCCAAATCTTCCCCCGGCAAAGGTTTCACGCCCTGCGTCACCTGATTAGTCCACCAGTGTTCGTGAGTTTGCACCGCCGCAAATCCAGCCGCCCCCGCCCAAGCATCGAGGCTGCCAGCCGCGTAAGACTTAATATAAGGCTCCTCAAAGATATCAGTCAGCCACTGTGTCTGCCGCAAAGTTTTTTGGTTTCCGTCCAAAATTGCCACTTGTCCCCCAACCTTCAGCAGCCGGAAGCTTTCTCGCAAAATTGCCCGCGATACAGCAGGCGGCGTCTCGTGAAACAGCAAGGAAGCTGCGACTAAATCGAAGCTGGCATCGCCAAAAGCAACGCTTTCGGCATTTCCGTGTAACCATTGGATATTTAAGCCGGCTTTTTGCGCTTTCATGTCGGCAACTACCAGCATATAAGGCGACAAGTCCAAGCCGACAACTTCCGCTTCGGGAAAGGCTTGCTTGAGCATGAGGGTTGTCGAACCGGTGCCGCATCCCAAATCGATAATTCGGCGCGGTTTCACCCGCACAGCGTCAATTAAACCTTGCCTGACGACTGTTTCGTGGGGAGGCAAAACATATTGCGTGATTGGATCGTAGGAAACGGCGGCACTGGGGTTGAGGTAGCCGCGTTTAATGCCGTGAAAGTTTTGGCTGGTGTAATATTCGGGATAAACTAAGTTCGGTTGTCGGTAGCGATCGCCCGCTGTTTCCCAGTCGATACCTTCGTAGAGTCGTTTCAGTGCTTCTTCGTCGATCGCCAGTCGAATCAGGGGCGACAAAAAGCGCTCGAAAATTGTATCCTTGCCAACAGCCATAAAACACCTTTAACAAAAACTCTTCTAATTTTAGCCAACGGCCGTAAATTTAGCATTAATTAAAAGTGTTGAGCCCCTCTTCCCTCTTCCCTCTATCCATTACCTCCGTTACAAAATCCGTGGGCTTCCTTTCCCACTTCCTGCTTATACGAGTTTAAAAAATGCAACTATAGACCCGATCTAAACTCTTATTTCATCAGTCATTCCCCAATCTCAAATCTCAAATCTATAATCTATAATCGTATTACTTCCCGTTAGTAATAGGAATTTTTACCAAACACTCCGTACCCCCGCCCGGAGGTTGAGAAATTTTGATGCTGCCGCCGTGTCCATCTACTACAATTTTGTAGCTAATTGCTAACCCCAAACCCGTGCCTTTGCCCACCTCTTTAGTAGTAAAAAATGGGTTAAAAATTTGGTCTTTAACGCTGTCGGGGATGCCGGGGCCGTTGTCGGCGATCGCCACTTTCAGAAATTTACCGCCATGTTCGCGAACTACTCCTGTGGAAATAGTAATAATTTTATCCAGGCGATCGATCTCGTTCAAAGCATCGATCGCATTACTCAGCAAGTTCATAAACACCTGATTGAGCTGAGAGGGATAGCACTCGACTGAAGGCACTTTTCCGTATTTCTTGACTATATAAATTCTATTTTTGATGCGGTTAGATAGCAGCAGCAAGGTATTTTCTATACCTTCGTGAATGTCCGCCAGCTTTTTGTCAGATTCATCCAGGCGAGAAAAGTTTCGCAAAGAAAGAACTATGCTGCGAATGCGTTCGGTTCCTATTTTCATGGAATTCAATATATGTGGCAAATCTTCCTCAATAAATTCCAACTCTATTTCTTCGCTAAAATCTTCGATTTCCTGGGGAACCTCTGGGAAGGCTTCTTTGTATAAACTCACCAATTCTAATAAATCTTTAGTATATTTGCTAGTGTGAGGCAAATTAGCCGAAATGAAGTTAACGGGGTTGTTGATTTCGTGCGCTATTCCAGCCACCATTTGACCGAGGGATGACATTTTTTCGCTCTGCACTAAATGAGTTTGAGTTTTTTTCAGTTCATTTAAGGCACTATTAAGCAGCTTTACTTGGTCTTGGGTTTGACTGTAAAGGTGAGCTTGAGTAATTGCGATCGCCAATTGGTCTGCTACAGCTTTTAACAGTTGGATTTCCTCCCGGCTCCAAAGCCAATGAGTAGCGTGGCTACAAATTAAATAACCCTGCGGCTGGTTCTGAGTCTGGACAGGTACGGCTAAATAGCTATTAGCTTTAAGTTCCGGCGGTTGAGTTACACCCTTCGCCCAAGTGTCGCTCGAAAGAATAATTGGTTCGCCTTGACCACTCCGTACTAACACATTTTCGAGAAAGTAAGACTCAAACTTTATTCCTTGTGTCGCAGAATGAGATGGGCAACATTCCCACAGGATTTGTAACGTTTTTTCTTGCGGTTTGTACCAACCAAAAGCCGCCCGTTCTAGGTGCAGCAAGCTTACTATTTCTTCAACTGTACTTTGCACAATTTTGTCTAATTCCAGGGAAGCGCGAATGCGTCCAGCAATCCGGTTGAGCATGGCTTCTCGCTCCGCTTGAGCGCGATTGTTTTCGGAGGAGTAAATTAGCCAAATTGCTGCTAGCATTGCCGGGACGAGCAGTCCGGCGACTACGGATGTCAGCAAATTTAATGCTTGCAGTTGGGATTCAATATTTTCGCGGGGAATTACTAAAGCCATCGACCAGTTAACTTCCTTGAGGGGAGCATAGGCCACATACACCCATTTGTTATCTATTTTGACCAGTTCGATGTTCGTCTGGCGGTTGATCATTTGCCGCGCAATTGTGGAGAGAGCGGGGTCTTTTGACTGTAAAAAGCTTGGGGCCTCCTGGTCGATATTTCCGATTAAGTTATTGTTGGGATGAACAATTGGCACTCCTTGTGAATTGAGCGCAAAAGCATAACTGTCAGAACCGTACAGCAAGCTGTTAGCGACAGATGTTACTCGGTCTAATTTAATGCTGCCTGAGAGGACTCCAATTACTTTATTGGGAGCGGGAGGAAAGGCCCAAATAGGAGCTGAAATAATAATCGTAGAAACTTTTGTACTGCGGCCTATCAGCGGGTCGGAAACGTTGAGCTGCCGGGCCATTGCTTTTTGAAAGTGTTGGCGGTCTTTGGCGTTGGCGCGGTTGCCTAGAGTGTTGATAAATGAGCCGTCGGGTTGAATTAATGACAGGATGAAATACTCTTTTAACCTGTAGATTTCTCCTTGCAACCGGGGTTCGACTAATTGCCAATTGAGAGTGCCAACCGTAGGATCGTAAGCAATGGTTTCTATTTCTGCTTTGCGGCTGCTTAGCCAGCGGTCGATTTCATCGGTGCCTTTTTCTAGTTTTAATAGTGCTATTTGCTTTAAATTGTCGAGAATTAGTCCGCGCACAAAAAAATAGCTGATGCAAGCAGTTGTGCTAATGGTTAAAGCGGTGGTACCCAGAATTAGCAGGGTCAGCAAATGGCGGCGCTGCCGTCTGTGTTGCCAAAGACTGTGCGCTTGCTGCCACTGCGATTGAGCAGAATTGCTGATGTTGTCCCAAAAGTGGCGTAGCTTTTTTGTTTGGTGTGGTGGCGGCGCAGACACAGATCCGGCTTGATTTGCTGGGTTTTGCATCATCAAATGTTCTCTCCGAATCAAATTCCTCAAACGGTATTGGTCATTTTGCAGAATTAATATCAGCCAAGTCGTGAGACCAGTTTCAGAAAATAATGCAACTGTAGGCCGGTGATCCCAACCCTGGTAGGCATCAGTGATTCCCAATCTCAAATCTCAAATCTCAAATTTAAAATGATATGACTTGCGTTCCTGACTGCAAACAATTCTGATTCCGATCGCACGCTTGCCTTCTATTTTGGCATCAGCTTTATATTTTGACCTTCTGTTTACCTAATTGAGGTAACAGCTTTACGATATCTTTAATATCTATATCGTTTGTATAACAAAATAATTATAAATAACACAGAGAAAACACGGACTTTTTTAAATTAGCAATGTATTATAAGGTAGAGGTAAATACTTATTGACAATTTTACTAATTTGCGCTGTGGTTTCAAGGGGAAATTTTTTCGTCTAAAGCTTTTTTTGCCAAGCGGGTTGCATAAACGGTGAGGGCGATCGTTGCTAGCAAACCAATGCCGTAGAGAGTCCACTCAGCAGCAGTGCGCGATCGCCCGCTAGATCCAAGTGCAGCCAAACTCCCAGCCAGGGAACCGATATAAACATACATGACAGTTCCGGGAATCATGCCGATCCAAGATGCGAAAAAATAATCTTTTAAAGATACCTGCGTGACTCCAAAAGCATAGTTCAGCAAATTAAACGGAAAAATGGGAGAAAGTCGCGTCAGCAGCACAATTTTCCATCCTTCAGAAGCAACTGCGGAGTCGATCGCCTTAAATTTTTGATTGCCCTCTATCTGTTTGGAAACCCAGTCGCGAGTTAAATACCGCCCTACCAAAAAAGCGCAAGTTGCGCCTAAAACTGAGCCGATGGAAACACAAACCGAACCGCCAACGACTCCGAACAAAACGCCAGAACCGAGAGTCAGCAAAGAACCGGGGATAAATAGAACCGTTGCTACAATGTAAATTAGAATAAAAGCTGCCGGGCCCCAAGGGCCGAGACTCGCGATCGACTCCAAGGCATTTTTCAGAATTCCTTGGAAGTTAAAAAACCTGGTCGCTGCAATTAAAGCCACAGCTAAACCAATCCCTAAAATCAGCTTCCACCTGTTGGATGGCGGCGGATTTTCATCAGGCGATCGCGAATCATTCATTACCTAAACTCCCCATTCATTCATTGCATACACCGTAAGGTTTGTCGTTGCGCTTTAGCGCTAAAAAACTTTGTAATAAAGCGCAACTTTTCCCTTAAATTAAATCAAAGTACCACCGCAGCTAGAACCGCTACCCGCCGTACAGCCGTAACAATAAGCAGCCGTTTGCACCTCTTGAATCACATCTAAACTGCCAGATTCGAGCAATTTAGCAGTATTTATCTTTTCCCCGCTGCCAGTTTTCGCCGGCAGATTTTCCATCTGGTTAAAATCGCAGTCGTAGACATTGCCCAAATAGTCGATCGACAATTCGTTACGACACATTAAATGTTCCAGAGTACCGGGATTAAAATTATCCTCCAAAAACCCCAGATAAGGCTTGTGAAGTTTCTTATGTTCCAAATGAAACTTAGTCCGTCCCACCGGCAAATTAGTAATCGCGAACAATTGATTAAAACAAATCCCAAAATGTTCGGCTAAATAAACCTTGTAATCTTGCTCTAACTTGCCTTGTTCCGGTGTTAGCGAAAACTTGTCTGTTGCCGGCACTTGTGGATTGTACACCAAATCCAGAGTTAAATTTGGGTTTTTCCCGTATCCCAACTGATTTAGCTTTTGCAGCGCCCGAATCGAACTGTCAAAAACACCGTTGCCGCGCATTTTGTCCACATTGTCAGCTTGGTAGCAGGGAAGCGACGCCACAATTCTGAGTAGGTTCTGCGCGCAATATTCGGGAATATCTTCAAAACCTTTTTCAAAGTAAATCGTCAAATTAGAACGAACAATTACCTCTTTACCTGCAGCCCTGGCAGCTTCCGCTAGCGGTTTAAAACCGTAAAGCATTTCGGGAGCACCGCCGGTGAGGTCAACAGTTTGAATTTGAGGAAAGCGGCGAATGATTTCAATTAATTGGTCGCAAATTTCCGGGGAAAGTTCTTCTGTTCGTTTCGGGCTAGCTTCTACGTGGCAGTGAGTGCAAGCGAGGTTGCAGCGTTTGCCGAGATTTATTTGTAAAACTGTAATCTGCTTTTTAGTTAAAGCTGAGTTAATTTTGTTTTTGAAAGGCGTGACTGCTGTCTGAATCATGTGCTAAACTTTTTAGTCTCTGCTCGCAACGGATTTAGAGGCGTTCCGACGGAACGCCTCTCATAATTTAGCACTAATTCTAATAGTTCTGGACGCATCAAAACCCAAGAAACCGGGTTTTTTGCCGTTTTTGCGGGATGTAAAGCGTCTTCTGGGAAAAAAACCCGGTTTCTGACCACCCGTGCGTGTAGGACGATTAATCTTACTTTAGAGAGTCAACTAATGTTTCAACTCGTGCTTTAATTTCATCTCGAACGCGGTGAAAAGTTTCGATGGGCTGTCCGTCGGGATCGTCGAGTTGCCAATCTTCAAACACTTCTCGCAATACCCACGCTTCGGGTAAATTCACACCGCAGCCGCAGAGAGAAATTACGGCGTCGTAGTCTTCTGCATTGAATTCCCTTAATGGGTTGGATGTTTGATCGGTGATGTCAATGCCGATTTCTGACATGACTTGAATTGCTGTCGGATGAACTCTGCTTGATTCTAACCCGGAACTGGTGACTCCAATCTTGCCGGCTCCGATGGTTTTAGCAAATCCTTCTGCCATTTGCGATCTGCAGGAGTTTCTTTTGCAAACAAACATTACTTTTTTCATGGTTTTTGTTGGTTGTTAGTTGTTAGTTGTTAGTTGTTAGTTAGATGTTTCAAGGGCGCGATTTGCTAGGGCGATCGCCTCTTTAGCTGCTTGTTCCTTGCGTTCGCTGTAGCGATCGGTCAAATAGTCGGTTTGCTCCCGCAACAGCAAGGTAAACTTGTACAGTTCCTCCATTACGTCGATCGCGCGATCGCGATAAGGCGAATCCTTCATCGTCCCATCATCGTTAAACTCCTGATAAGCCTTAGCAACCGAAGACTGATTCGGAATCGTAAACATCCGCATCCAGCGACCCAAAATTCTCAAAGTATTGACAGCATTAAAAGACTGCGAACCGCCGCTAACTTGCATCACCGCCAAAGTTCGGCCTTGAGTCGGTCTGACAGCCCCAATACTTAAAGGAATCCAGTCAATTTGATTTTTCATAATGCCGGTAATATTGCCGTGCATTTCTGGACTAGACCACACTTGACCCTCCGACCACAGGCTTAATTCCCGTAATTCTTGAACCTTCGGATGCGTATCGGGAACGCTACCATAAATCGGCAGTTCTAGAGGATTAAAAAATCGAACTTCTGCACCGAAGCCCTCAATAATTTGAGCCGATTCTTCCGCCAACAAGCGGCTGTAAGAACGATCTCTTAAAGAGCCGTATAAAAACAAAATTCTCGGTTTGTGCGTAAAACTTGTCATGCTACTTTCAATTAAAATCCCGAAATCCGTTAGATATTTCCCGATAAACTGCTACTGCTAATTGTGCTCCCCAAATCGGAGCAACCCAGTAAACCCAATGGTGGTTCCAAATACCGCCAATTAAAGCCGGGCCCAGAGACCGTGCCGGATTCATACTCGCTCCGGTAATCGGCCCCATAAATGCAGCTTCTAATCCTACAGTTAAGCCAATTGCTATCCCGGCAAAGCCGATGTGAGCGCGTCTATCTAATCCCGAACCGAGGATAACAAACATTAAGATAAAGGTCAAAACAGTTTCTAAAATTAGAGACTGCAACCAGTTACCATTGAGAGGGATAGTTGCACCGAGATTTGCTACTTTTCCTAGGGTAATTAGCAGCAGTTGAGAAGCTGCGATCGCACCCGCACACTGCGCTAAAACGTAAGGCAAAACTTTGTATTTTGGGAAAAAACCGCTCGCCCAAAACCCTAAAGTTACCGCTGGATTAAAGTGTGCGCCACTGATGTGTCCTAGGGCGTAAATCATCGCAGTTACTACTGCCCCAAATACAAAACTGACGCCTAAATGAGTTACGGAACCAGCGCTAGTTTTGTTAACCATCACCGCACCGGTGCCTGCAAAAACCAAAATAAATGTACCTAGAAATTCGGCGATCGCCTCTCGCCTGCAATCTGGCCGAGCACAACCTAACCTCTGAGCTGTTGCATCCATCGCTCTCAACTAATTGGTTCCATCCCATCATATCAATAAAAATTGATATGTCAATCCTCAAAGAAGCCCTATCAGTATTTGAGTGATTAAGAAATGTTGATGGGTTAACCCGCGTCGGAACAGGGGCGCGCCGGCAGGATCTGGCTGAAGCGGCGGTATTCGGCGAGGTACTGTTCGAGGGCGACAAACTGAGCTAAATTGAGGCTGTAGTAGATCCAGCGGCCTTCTTGGCGGCTGCGGACTAAAGCTGCATCCTTCAAGGCTTTGAGGTGGAAAGAGAGTTTAGGCTGAGGGACAGAAAGTCGATCGCACAAATCGCACACGCACAACTCCTGTTCCCGCAGCAACTCCAAAACCTGAATCCGCAGGGGGTCAGAAAGAGCGTGAAAGCCAGCAGCAATCAATTTATCTGCAACAAGTGGCGCGATCGGAGAATTTTTAACCATAAATTACCCTTAAATTTTTATTCAAAAACTCCCGGCGCGATTTCTGGTTTTTACCGTTAGATGCGATCGGGTTATCCTTTGATGACAATCTCAAATCAACGGCGAACTCTTTCTCTTCCAAGACTAACGATTAATTCTCTTACCGATGCAACACCCAGTAAGCGCAGCCGCTGATTGCAGCAGCAATTGGCAAGGTCAAGATCCATGATAGTAGAATCTGATAGAAAACGCGCACATTAGCTTTTTTTGAAATCAATCCTACACCAAAGATTGAGCCTACCGAAACATGGGTAGTAGAAACTGGAAGTCCATAGCGACTGGCAGCAATAACTAAAAATCCCGTCACTAAGTTTGCCACAAGCCCTTGACCTGTATTCATTACTGTAAGCTTTTTGCTCATTGTTTCGGCAACTTTTTTAGCATTCAATAAACCGCCTATCGCCATTCCCAAACCTACTGCTAAACTTCCCCACTGAACTGATATTGATTGACCGACTAACATCAGCGAAACAATTTTCGGAGTATCGTTCAATCCTCTGGCAAAACTGACTATTCCAGCACTCATAAAATGGCAAACATCCACTAATTTTTGGCTGGGAATTTGTAAGAAATTTCCCCGGTACCTTTGCGTGCATTTATCTAGAGAATCGACCGCGACATCAGCGGTTGTGATGCACTTCAGTATGTTAGTTGCATCGGGCTGGGGAATGGGAATAATCTGTTGAATTTGACCAGCGCAAATACACCATTCTTTCTGGATTCCTAAATAAACTCGCAGGTAGCGAGACAGCGCATAAATTAAAGCTCCTAATAGAATAGCAATCATGGGACTCAGCAACAAAGGCATTAGAAAATTTTTCTGCAATGCAGTCAAATTAACTTGAGTACCAATTGCTACTAAACCTGCACCGACAAGAGCACCTGTAAGACCGTGAGTTGTGGAAATAGGGAATCCAGTTAAGGTAGCAAGAATAACGGTTAAACCCGCAGCGATCGCGACTGCCAAATGAAAATCTGTGCCATTGGCGATATCGTCTGGAACTAGCCCTTTTCCCGAAAAGCTTTTTACCAGGGTTTGTGCTATAAAAATAGAAAATACTGAACCTGCAAAAGTTGTGATTGTTGCCCAACCAATTGCTGTTTTATAGTTGGTCGTCTGACTGCCAAACAGTGTCGCCACGCCTTTAAAATTATCATTAGCACCATTGCAGTATGCTAAAAAAAAGGTGGCGAGAAATAGCGCAATAAGTAACATTCTATCTATTACTCAAAATAAGTGTGGTTTATTTAAAACTGTTTTTGGCCCGGGCCGCTACAGCACAGAATTTGATTATATAGACACAGTTGCCTCAAATAAAATAATGAAAATATTAAGATTTGTTTAGGGAATAGGTGAGCGATCGCATCTTAATTTCGCGCAACATGGGCGCGATATTGAAGGATACTATAATTAAGGCGATCGCTTCAGGTACGCTCAACCCACCCATTCACTTAGGATTTTGTACCCGCGCCGGCACATCCGTGAGTCCAGCTTTCTGCATCAGCGAAATCACCCCTATAGATAGAATTCCCCCAATAATTGTCCCGACAACTACCAGGATAATAAAGACTTTTTGCAGAGTTTTTTTAGTTGCCGGGTGGTACTGTTTCGGCAATGCTTCACCTTGCTCGTCAACTTCTTGCTCCAAGGGGTCTAGCGGATTGGATGGATTTGAGTTAAAAGGATTGGGCGATTGATTCATGGCTGGCTTTGGTTAAAGGATATCAACAACTATTTTAACTTGCGATTTGCCCTCGCAGCTTAAATAATACATTCTGGTTTCACTCAAGACTCTATAAATTTTATTAAGATACCGAGAATTTTACCAACATTATTAATAAAATATTCGCTGGTGTCAATCTCGATCGCAATTCCTTCTAACTTGAAAAATTTCCAGATACTCCCAGTTGTCACCACTCCATAAATTATGTGAATGTCATTTTCTTGACGCTGGTTAAATATTTGTGCTGCGATCGTTTCTGCCATGCACTGTCCTAAGCCGGATTGGATGTTGTCATTTTTGGCTTCAACCAAGGCGATAACGGGGGATTCAATGACTAGCTGTTCCGGCGATCTGCTAATTAGAAAATCGCAATAACCGCTCAAACCCCTAGCAGCGTCTACATTGAATTCTCGACCGGAAAATAAACTTATCCGTTCCGGTAGCCGTTTTTTTATCTCAACTAATATTGGCGCGACAATTAGCTCGGAGCGAGCTTTTTCGGAATTAATTTCTAGTGCTAAAGGCAGATTGAATTGCAAAGTTTCTTGCAAAAAACTGCTGGGTTCTATTTCGGGAATGTCAGCAAACAAGCCCATCTTGCTCGAAAAGACGATGCCGAAAGAGGCCTTAATTTGTTCGAGACTAAATTGACTGTAGGGCATTTGACTCCCTCTCTCAAAACAATAATTTTTTCAAACATCGCAGCCGGGGCGGGTTGCTCTGATTTTACTACTTAAATTACAGATTTTAGTGAACCCGCCTCTACAAATTTTTACACTTCTGCTTTTGACAAACGATCAAGAGAAATTGTTGCCGCCTCAGATACTTGAGAATTACTATCTTTTTCTAAGTATTTCAAAGCCGAAACGCTCTTAACACTCGGCAAATTGCCCAAAGCTTCAGCCAGCCTCTGGCGGATCAGCCAATCTTCCGACTGAGCAAAATTGAGGATGCGATCGATCGCCCCAATATCTTTAATTTCCCCCAAAGCCGAAATTGCCGCCTGCTGGATCACCACTTGCTCGCTGTCGAGAGCTTTCAGCAGCACATCGCGGGCCCGGGGATCTTTGAGATTCCCCAGAGAAACAGCAGCACTGAAGCGCACCAGCCATTGAGTATCTTCGTAAAAAGCCCGCACCAAAGCATCAAAAGCTCTGATATCTTCCAGATAGCCCAAAGCACCCGCAGCGTCAGCGCGAATGCCGTAATCCGGGTCTGTTTCTAGCAATTTGACTAGAATAGGATAGCACTCTGCTGTCGGTTTCACGCCGAGAGCAAACACAGCCATCGATCGCACTTGCAAACTTTCATCGTTCAACACCTTTTTAATCAAAGGCACCGCCTCTGCAGCAGGCACATTCCGCAAGTTGGCCAAAGCCACCATTCGATCGGCGGAATTTTGGCTTTCTAACTTGGCTGCAATTTGCTCTAAGCTTAAAGTTGTCATTATGGGTAAATCTTGTAGTAAAACTTTACATTCGGGTTATTTTGATTATAGGGGAGTCTCAGGGGAAAAGCAGGCAGTAAAAACCGCCCTGCGTATTTGAGAAGAGTAAGATTGCGGATTAGTGAGACGATTAATCTAAAGCTCAGATTGCGTGGAAATAATCAATGAGAAAGTTTATTATTTAAATCCCAAGCACAGGCGAGGTGTTTCTGCCGTTCCCTAAGGCTTTGCCCGATAGTTAGCCGCCCTCTGACAACCTGCAATCAACTATGCCGTTCTACCACCCGCCCTTTTACTCCTCAGCCTTAGAACAAGCGATCGATCGCTACCCCCTCACTGCCGGGCCAGACACTTCCTTAGCAGTGGCGATCGCCCTGATGAGTCAGTTGCAAAACAGTTGTCCCCTAGTCAAAACACCTGTACCCTCAGACCGGGGGGCGATGACCGAAACATCCACGCCGGAAAAGGTGCGGGCCCGCTGCGTGTTCGTCGTGCAGAACCAGCAAACTATTACCACAGGCAACTTATCCGACAACCCCAGCCGCGGACTGTTAATCGGCATATTAACTCCCGCCGACCTAGTGAGGCTGATAGCTTCTGGCACAATAGACAACCAGCACAAAGTAGCCCTGCACAAAATACCAATTTCCGAAGTGATGTCGCCGGTGTCGGTTTCCCTCACAGAATCCGATGACCAAGACGTGTTTACCGCTTTATCCTTATTTCGCCAGCACAAGATTCGCTATTTGCCGATCGTCAATCAATTTCGCCACTTGGTAGGAGTGCTGACACGGGAAAGAATTCGCCAAGTATTGCAACCTTCAAACATTCTTAAATTGCGGCGGGTAGCAGAATTAATGACTACGCCAATTACAGCGCCTCACACCGCCTCGCTGCTGACCATAACCGAACTGATGTCAGAGCATCAAGTCAGTTGCGTAGTGATTACAAAAAACAAAGAATTAACAATGGAGAAGCCCAAAGATGACTATACCTCCATTTTTCACTATTCCTTTCACCAACCCCTGGGAATTATTACCGAATATGACCTTGTGCAGGCACAGTTTCTCGAACTAAATTTCCAGCAAACCCCAGCTCAAAAAGTTATGAGAACTCCCCTGCAATTTCTTCAACCCTCCGATTCTCTATGGACGGCGCACAAAGAAATGCAGCAGCAACAAGTGCAGCGGTTGGTCGTGTGCGGCGGGCGCGGAGAACTGTTGGGGATTATTACTCAGACCAGCTTGCTCAGAGTCCTCGACCCCACCGAAATGTACCGAGTTGTCAAACAGTTGCAGCAGTCGGTTTATCAACTGCAAGCCGAAAAAGTGGAACTGCTGCAAAGCCGCAACGCCAAACTGGAACAGCAGGTGCGGGAACGGACTGCAAAACTCCACGAACAATTGCAGCGCGATCGCCTGTTAACTCACATTTCCTTGCGGATTCACCAATCCTTAAACCTCGAAGAAATTCTCAACGCCAGCGTCGATGAAGTCCGCCAAGTTTTGCAAGCTGATCGAGTAGCAATCCTGCATTTAGAGTCCAGCAATTACGGTATTGTAGTGGCAGAATCCGTTGCCGAAAAATGGCCTTCAATCTTGGGAGAAATCATGCCGGATAATATTTGGCAAGAAGCTGCTTCGGTGATAGAACAGGAAATTTATGCCGTCCCCGACATCGACCAAGCCTGTTTGATCGCCGAAAAATATGCGCGGTTTCAGCAAGCGCAAATCAAAGCTTATTTGATTGTACCAATTTTGCAAGACGGCAATTTGTGGGGGATGATGTGTGTCCATCAGTGTTCCCAATCCCGGCAGTGGCAGCCTTCGGAAGTGGATTTGCTGCTGCAACTGGCAACTCAAATCGCGATCGCCATTCAGCAAGCCCAACTCTATCAGCAAGTCCAAAATCTCAACACCGACCTCGAACGCCAAGTCCAAGAACGCACCGCAGAATTGCAGCAAAAAGTTCACGAACTCCAGCATTTAAATGTCCTCAAAGATGAATTTCTCAGCACAGTTTCTCACGAACTGCGGACGCCTTTAGCTAATATAAAAATGGCTATTCATATGCTGAGAATTTCTCCCACAGTCGATCGACGCCAGATTTACCTAGAAATTTTAGAAACAGAATGTACTAGAGAAACAGATTTGATTAATGCTTTGCTAGATTTGCAGCGGCTCGAAGCCGCAACTTGCCCGATCGACCTCGAACCAGTAAACTTAGAAGTCTGGCTGCCTACTATTATCGACCCGTTTTACACCCGGGCCCACGACCGCCACCAGGATTTGCGAGTAGAGTGCGATCGCCACCTCCCCACGATCAGTTCCAACCGCGCTAGTTTGGGACGAATTTTAGCCGAGCTCCTCAACAATGCCTGCAAATATACTGCCAATGACGGCGAAATTTTTCTGAAAGTTGAGTGCAAAAACGGAGACTGGGAACAAGAAGGACAAAGGACTAATTCACGAGAAGCAAGTGCTGTGGCTTCAGAAATCCAATTTACACTCAGCAATCAATCGTCCATTTCCATAGAGGAATTGCCTCGAATTTTTGAGAAATTTTATCGAGTTCCCAACGCAGATCCTTGGAAACAAGGAGGTACAGGTTTGGGTTTAGCTTTGGTTCAAAAACTTGTGGAACAGTTGCAAGGAAAAATTGAGGTTGAAAGCAGGAATGGCTGGACTAATTTTATCGTCACATTTCCTACCAACCCGGATGGAAATTAGTCCGCCATCAATCAATTTTCGATTTTCGATTTTCGATTTTCGATTTTCGACTTCGGCCTGAGAGGTTCGCCGAGCGCTTAGTCAAGTCGCGCTCAGTCGAACGATTTTCGATTTTCGATTTACTCCACAGACGAATCTGGGAGTTTGAACAAGAGTCTAAAATTTTGGGATTTCCATGACTACGAATTTCAAAGGTGGTACCCGCCACGTGATTTATCCGTGGAATCAATCCAAAATCGAAAATCAAAAATCCTCAAGAAAGAGCATTTATCCGTGGGGTCGCCTCTAAAATCTAAAATCTAAAATCGATTGACTCCTGTCGGGGGCTGGTATCCTTTTTTGGGGGTCATCTTTGTTGGGTGTCACTCTTTCTTAGGAGCTAGTTTGCGGATACGAGACGGTGCTGGTGTCAAATTCAAATATTCATTTTTATCTTCAACAACAACTGATGATCTCGATGCTGGATACTTCTTGCGTTTAGGGGCATGATTCGCAACTGTTCCCAAGCATGGTATGCCAAAATTTTCTAATTGACTGAAAACTTTTTGGACTACTGAAAAGGAAACCTGCTTAATTGCTACAACCATCAGTATGCCATCGGTGCGCGCCGCTAAAAAATTCGTATCTTTACTGTCAACGAGCGGCGGCGTATCGTAGATAACTAAGTCAAATTTTGCGTGAAGTTCTTCCATTAAATACTGCATCCCAGATGATGCCAGCCGTCGGGCAGTACCAGGATTCGGGAGACCAGCAGTTAATACAAAAAGATTATCTGCTAGATGCGATCGTTGGATAATTTCATGGGGTTCGTTTTTATTGTCGAGCAAGTTGCTCAATCCCTTGACATTAGGCAGTTCCAACAGCAAGTGCAGGCTGGGGGAATGCAAATTCGCGTCTACTAACAGCACTCGCTGACCCGCCAGCGCTGCCACGTGAGCTAAGTTTAAAGCAACGGTAGATTTGCCTTCGCCAACTGTAGCCGAACCAATTGCCAAAGAGCGAATCGTTCGATTTGAAGAAAGAAAGCGGATATTAGTATAAAGAGAGTCAAAAGCTTCTATAAATTCCGCAGCAATTTTCTTATTCCCCTCTTTTCCTTCAATATAAGCATAGGCATTAGCAATAGAAGGCGGCAATTTTCTAGCATTTTTGTCCAGAGGAATTGCTCCCAATAAAGGGGCTTCAACCGCATCTTTAACGTCATCAGCACAGTAGAAAATATTGCGGAACTTTTCAATGAGGATAGCAGCTCCCAGACCCAAAACTAGCGCTCCAACAACTGCCATCAAAAATTTGTTTTTAGCTTTCGATGGAACAGTCATCAACTGGCCCTTCTCATCCTCCGGTATCCGTGGTTCAGAAATTATTTCCCAAGGTACTTGGCTTTGAGCGGCTTGGACGCGCAGAGTTTCCCGCTGGCTTAAAAGTTGATCGCGGGTGCGGGCGGCTACTTCTAGTTGCTGTTGCAGTTCGTTGTAGCGGCGGGCTATGGTGGGGAATTCTGTTGCTTGCCTGTTTAAATTGTTTTTAGTTTGGGTGATTGCTTGAAGGCGAGCTTCTAAGACTTCTACTTGGTTAGCAGTATCAACCAATTGTTTAATCAAGCCTATGCGAATAGAATTTTGAAAATTCTGAACTTTAGAATTGGCTTGGGCGCCTACTAAATTTTGCCCCAAAATTCGCTCAGTTTGCTGGTTAAGCAAAGCTACTAAATTTTCCCGCTTGCGCTCTAAAGCTTCCACTATAGGGTTAGCCGATTTAAAACGAGCTGTTTCTACAGCAATCTGACCTTCTACTTCCTTAACCTTGGTCAGCAACTCTTTATATTGAGGTTCTTCGCTTAAAGCTGAAGCAGCAATAGCTTCATTTGGTGTAAAATCTAATTGTTTTTGCAAGTTAGCGTACAGCGTTTTCTGTTCTTGCAGTAGCCTTTGAGTTTCTAACTCTAAAGTTTCTACGGTACGAACTTGCTCTATTAATTGCGCGCCTTGTTCTTGAGGGTTGGTAATCTTTTGCTGCTGCTGTATAACCTGTAACTCCGATTTCAGGTTGTTTACGCGCTTATTGAGTCCCGGAAGCTGGTCTTCAATAAATTTAACACCTTCACCAATCCGAGTCTTGCGTTCATCAAGACTGTACTTTAAATATTTCTTTTTAGTTTCTTGTAAAACGAACTCAACAAATTTAGGGTCATTCCCCATGAAGCGAACTTCCAAAATTTTAGTGAGCGTCATCTGATCTTCTCCCATCCGCACAACGACTAATTCTTTTTGAAGAAGTTTCTCAGTAAATTGTGGATATCGTTTTTGGACTTGTTTAACAATAGCCCCCAGCATCTGAGGACTCTGGAGAATTTGAAGTTGAGTTGCGTAGTCCAAACTAAAAAAATCTCGATTAGGTACTCCACCCCCCTCGCTACGATTGGCTAGGGCAGAGGGATCAGCAATTCTTGCCTCCGTTGTCACGGGTTCGACTAGCATCCGAAAATCGCCTTGATATGTTTTCTTGCCTCCCTTGATCTGATAAAAAGCTCCAGCGCCTACTAGACCTATAATCCCAATAATGATTAGGGCTTGTCGCTGAAAAGTCCTCAATAACGGTTTTACATTCAATCCTTTCTGAGGCTGCGCGCTTAACTCTTCTCCCTCGTCAACGGAAAATTGCTGCACCTGTCTGCTCTGGTTGCTAATGGGTACGATATGAGCGTCCTGTTCTCTTTCCATGTTGACCTCTTGGATATTTTGTGGGTAAAATCAGCTTTCTTCTGCGAGCCTTCAGGTTGATACTTTGAGCATTGGCTTAAGGATATCACACGAAATTATTGGTTGGTCGAGCCCACTTCCTTCTAATAGTTCTCACTACTTTCACATAGTATACAAAAATAACTAAATCCCTATGCTATGCCGGCGGCAAAAGTTATTTTACGACTGCTGGAGAGTTATATCAGACTGCATTTGGGTCGGCTGCGTTGTGGTTGTATTTAGGGTTTCCGGGCGACGAAGCCAACTTTTGCAGGTGTTGCTTAGCTTCGCGACAGGGGGTTCAATAACTTTACCAAACTTTTACAATTGACCGTAACACCTCAGCCGCTGCTGGCGCTGGTATTGGTTTGTCCTCTATGCCATTTTTCGGTTCGCAGTCCAGGGCAGAAGCATTTGTTAACTTATGCGCTAACTGACCGGCTAAAAGGTTTTGCATTTCCCATGTAGATAGAATTAGCCACATTCAGCAGATTTTTGGGAACGGCAACTAATCGAATCAATTTCCGAGAAAAATCTGTTTCTTCTTTTAATTATAAACTTTTGGAGGGGCTAGCTGACTGAATTAATTATATTGGCTTACTTATAATTATATCACAAACTACTCTCTATACTGCGCGACAGACATAAAAGTTAATAATTTGTGTTCTCAAGCCCGATCGACATCTCGAACAACTCAAGCCTTCAGGGTTTTTCTACCGGGGCAGATGGGGCGGCGCGATTTATGTATTTTCGTAAAAAAACTAGGTTTCTGGGTTGCGGGGCTATTACTAAAACTCTCCCTGTTATTCGCCCTCCAAGCAAGCTATAGCAATCCTTTCGGGAAACGCGAAACTCGCTTTTTTGAATTAACCGATGCCATAATAAGATGACAAATTGTTAAACAAAAAGAAGAGTTCGCACAGAATGGGACGATTGCTATTGCTCTCGCTCGGATTAGCTCTTCGTAGTTGTTATTTTGCGTTTTTACTAATTACCAAATACTCCTTATTAGCGCTTACTGATTTTGTGCTTTTCTTTCTCGCAGTTTCAGCAATATTTCTGCATGAACTTCGCGGGTTATAGGATAAAAATATGTAAGAATCATGCCAGCAATTAAAGCAATTGTGGGCAGCGGCCCGATTGCAACTCGAATCGCAAACAGTGCCGACTCTGGCTGTACGGGTGCAGGCTGTCCCGGAACTGTAGATAGAAATCCAGCTCCTTCTAATGCTTGGCCTACCAACCACAAACCCACTGCTAATCCGATTTTTTGCAGCAGTACCATGAATGAATAAAAAATGCCTTCGCGTCTTTCTCCGGTTTGCAATTCGTCGAGTTCGATCACATCCGGTATCATCGACCAAGGTATTAGATAAGCCGTGGAAACTCCGACACCGGCCATGACTGCTAGCAGGTACATCTGCAATACTTGTCCTGGTTGGAGGAAAAACAGTCCAGCTTGGGCAATAATCCACAAACTCATGCCCATAAAATATACTGCTTTTTTGCCGTATCGATCACTGACCTTTCTCCAAACAAATAGCATGATTAATGCAGTGCCTTGAACTGCGATCGCAACCAAGCTAAAAACGTCTTCGGGCTGTTGCATCCAGTTAACAACAAAAAAGGGAATAATAGTAGCAGTCAACTGCACTCCCAGCCAAGAAAAGAGATAAATTCCAATGACGTACAAAAAAGGACGATTGCTAAATACAACCCGCAACTGTTCTTTCAGCGGCAAGGAGGTAGAATTATCTGCCTCTGGGTTTTCTAATAGTTGGGCTGCGACGTGCTTGCGAGTTCCCCAAACGCACCAGTACAAAGGCAATACAGAGATAACTGCACAGATTGCAGCTAATACTAAATATTTTTGATTCGGGTTGTTTTGAAATACAATAAAGATATGTCGAGCTAATAGTAAGGAAAAGATGCTGCCGCCAATGGAGAAAGCAAATCTAAAACTATTAAGGCTAGTGCGTTCGTTGTAGTCTTGAGTAAGTTCTGGAGTCAGGGCAGTGTAGGGAAGATTGACAGCCGTGTAGGCGGTGTTGAACAAAATGCTGATTCCAACATAGTACCAAAATAACACTGTGTGATCCGTGCTAGGTACAATCCACTGCAATACGAAGAATATGCCGAAGGGAATGCCACCATATATTATCCAAGGATATCGGCGGCCCCAAGGGTGAGAAGTGCGATCGCTCAAAACGCCCACAATCGGGTCATTTATGGCATCCCAAACCTTGCCAACTACCAAAATATTACTGGCTAAGCCGGCCGGTAAACCAGCGACATTGGTAAAGAAAACTAGGAGGTAAAATGCCAAAACATTAGCGGTAATTGCCGGGCCGAGGTCGCCGGCACCGTAAGCTAATTTTGTTGAGAGGCTGAGTTTTTTTGTTTTGGGGTTGTCGGCGGCTGGTCGAGGCCCGGAAGTGTTGCTCATAAACTTTAATTTCGAGATTTTTTGGCAGTCACAGTCTTTCCAGTAGGAGTATAACTCGCGCTACGCCCTAATACTAAGTTTTTTGTAGCGATCTGGATTATTCTGAAGACTGGGTAATTGGTAATTGGTAATTGATAGATTTGTAGGGGCGGGTTCACCAACAATAATCGCCCCAAAACAAACAATCTCAAAAACCCGCCCCCACCCAACAAACAAGCCAAATTTACGTTTAGATTTACGGTGGGGTGGGGGCGGGTTTATATAAATAGTCGGTCATTGTTATGTATGGTTTGTGAACCCGCCCCTACAACGTTGTGGTAATTCGAGCGATATCAATATACACAATACCCGTAGATACCATAGGGTGCGTCGCCACAGATAATCTACTTCCCAAGCTCGAAAATCTAGCAGCTACGCACCATACAAGGGGCGGGTTTTACCCGAAGTATTGATCGGTAGCTAAAGATATCGATAAACCCGCCGCCCACAGACTTAAGGAAAAAATTGCGAAATCTGAACTTCTATTTCTGGAAATGCCAGCATTGACAAAACATCATCTTCATTAAATACTGTTTCTTGTCGGTAGTTTGCCTCGCCCGGTTCGCGAAAAACATAAACTTGCCGCGTGTTAACATCCAGTATCCAATAATCAGTAATTCCCGCCTTAGTATAAGCCGGTGCTTTCCGCTTGCGGTCTGTTTCTAAAGTCGTGTCAGCTATTTCTACTAATAATAAAATATTGTCGGGTGCGGGATGAAAATCTTGGTACAGCCGAGGGTCAATTTGCACTACAGCAATATCCGGTTCTGGTTGTGAATTATAGCTTAGAGCGATCGGGTCTTGAATGCGAATTAAAGCAAGTCCTGCCAGCAGATTTCTTAGATAGTCGGCTGCACAGAGGTTAGTTGCTGCGTGCGGAGGGTTTTTTGCACTCATTGAAATAATTTGCCCGTCAATTAATTCGACTCGTTCATCGGGATTGAGAATGCCTGTTTCGGTCATGCGGCGGTATTCGTCTACAGTCCACAAGCGTACATCTGTTACAGTCATGGCACAATTTCCTTTGGCGATATTATCTATTATCGATTCACATTCTAGTTTTTATTAAATTACTCGGTCAACAATCTAGATTTAGCTGTAATTGCTCCCACACACCACAAAATGGCATTGACAATTTCCGATCGCTGAATATCTTCTGCGTCTAAAAAACTTGCAAACTCTTCCTCAATATTCAAATGGTCTGCAAAATCATAAAGTATGCGCTTATATTCAGTTGGCATGGGTATTAAAGTAGCTTTCACTAAATCGAAAAGTGCGTTCAAACAATTGAGGATAGTAGCTGACTCGTCAAAATCTTCGGCATCGAGCAAGTACAGCGTTTCTGCAATGTCGCAAATAGCGTCTATTTGTGTGGGTGGCTTTCCCAGTTTGCTGACATCGATATTGCACAATTGGAGAGCGTTAATCGCTAATTCTGGACGGGTAAAAAATACAAGTTGACCGCCGGCTACTAAGGGCGGCTCTTGTTCTCCATAGACAATTAGAGTATATAGATTTGGTATTTCGGTGCCGGGGTCGATCCGGAAACCGAACAGCCACAACAATTTTTCTGTATTTGGGATCGCTGTTTGCAGTGTTGTTGGGAAAATATTTGGTTCTGACATGAATTTTTAATCCCTATAATACGCTCTTAAACTCGGTTTCTACGCAATTTTTTTGTTTTTGTGAGAAATCTACAGAGGAACCGGGTTTATAAGGCAAGAGTGCGTAATTTTTTTCCTATAAATTTTGCTGGATTATGTCGTAGCATTCGGCAACAGTTGCTCTTTCTTCCATTGCGGCTACTAGGGCTTCGTAAGCTGATTTGTGGCTTTCGAGCAGGTTTTTTGCTCGCAGCAAACCCCAGTTTTGTTTAAGTTGAATTTCGGAAATTGGACGGCGCAGTTGTGTTAAAATAGCACTAATTTTGGTACGGTCTTCTGCTCCTCCTTGTGCGCTGCCGTAAACAAATTTTTCGGCGACTATTCCGGCCATCCATACCGTGCAGTATTGGTCTAAAAGTTGGGCGGAAAGTGTGCCACTTTGGAGTTGAGATGCTAATTGTTCGTCTTCAAATCGGACCCCGCCTTGGGCTGTTTGACCTTGTTTAAATGCTTCCCAAGCGTTGAGGGCGTAGCTGGTTACGGGAATTCCCAACAGGTACGCGACTAGGAAGTGTCCGGCTTCGTGGTGAAGGATTCGATCGCGCTTTTGTTTGGAAGTTCCCCCCAGCCAATCTAATAAAATAGTACCGCCTTGACCTTGCCACTGGAAACTGTCAAGGGTGGCTAGCCCCAACAGGCAAAAAGTGGCGATCGCAGGTACGGCTTCTGGCAAGTTGAATAGAGGCCCCAACAATATTGAAACGGTGATGGCAAAGATAGAAATAGCGATAATATTCAAAGAAGTGTCTTTCATAACTGGGAATTGGTAATGGGGAATTGGTAATGGGTAATTTGTAATAGGGAATTGGTAATGGGAATTGGTTTTAGAGGTAAACTCAGGTACGATCGCGCGATCGGTTTGGCAGCGTCGGGTCGATCGCAGCAGCCGGGACTTCCGACAAAAACACCACCTTCCAGTTTGACTGAAAATTGTCCCTCCGAAGCCACCGATATTAAAAAGATATTAAAATAAATCAAAGTCCAGTAAAAGTGTTAGTGGAATCCTTCATGTCAGTTTTGGCAGCGATCGCAGTTTTAGGTATCTTGATTGTCGTTCACGAACTCGGCCACTTCCTGGCGGCGAGACTTCAACACATCCACGTCAACCGCTTCTCTATCGGTTTCGGGCCCGTCCTCTGGAAGTACCAAGGCCCGGAAACTGAATACGCCCTCCGCGCCTTTCCCCTGGGAGGTTTCGTGGGTTTCCCGGACGACGATCCAGACAGTACAATTCCCCCAAATGACCCGAATTTGCTCAAAAATCGCCCCGTGCTCGATCGGGCGATCGTCATTAGTGCAGGGGTAATTGCCAACTTGATTTTTGCTTACTTCCTGTTGGTGGTGCAATTGGGCACTGTCGGCGCAGCAGAAATGAACTACCTACCTGGAGTTAAAGTCCCGGAAGTCGCCGCAGAAGTCAGTTCTGCCGCCAAACAAGCGGGAATTCGATCGGGCGACGTTGTTCTGTCTGTTGACGGCAAGGAATTGGGCGCTTCCCGCGAAGCAATCAAATTATTGGTCACAGCAATCCAAGATCATCCCAACCAACCCCTAGCTTTGGAAATTCAGCGCCAAGAACAAAAATTTGTGGTGACAGTAACTCCTGAAGAGTCGCCCGAAGGCAAAGGTCGCATTGGCGTGCAGCTAACTTCTAACGGCACTGTCGTGCGGCAGAGGGCCGGATTTGTAGAGGCGTTTAGCAAGGCCGCCAAAGAATTTGAGCGGATTGTGGTGCTGACGGTTCAAGGTTTCGGGCAGTTACTTAGCAATTTCAGCCAGACTGCCGACAAGTTGTCCGGGCCTGTGGCGATTGTGGCGATTGGTGCAGGGATTGCCAAATCGGATGCTGCGAGTTTGTTTCAGTATGCGGTGTTAATTAGCGTCAATTTGGCTGTGATTAATATCTTGCCTTTACCTGCTTTGGACGGCGGTCAGCTAGCTTTTCTTTTAATAGAAGGACTGCGCGGCAAGCCTCTGCCGAACCGTATTCAGGAAAATGTCATGCAGACTGGTTTGGTCTTGTTGCTGGGTTTAGGAGTTTTCTTGATTATTCGCGATACTGCTAATTTGGCTGGCTTTGATTTGCGAAATTTCATGCAATAGTAAATGAAGGCAGAGGGAACAAGCAAGAAGGAAGTAGGACGAATTATCTCTACTTTTCCGTTTTCCTATTTTCCTGTTTTTCCCTCTCCTTTTTTTCCTCAGTAAGCGAGGCAGAGCCTCTGGTTATGGGTTCCCCGGTCGTCCCTAGGAACCAGTAAAAAACAAATAACAAATGACTAATGACTAATGACTACTGACTAATGACTAATGACTAATGACTACTGACTAATGACTAATGACTAATGACTACTGACTACTGACTAATGACTAAAAAGTTAAGTTTAAAACAACGATCGCTCGAAATTCTGATTCGCCTCAAACGCCTCTATCCAGAAGCTCCTTGCACTCTCAACTACGAAACTCCCGTGCAGTTGCTGGTGGCGACGATTCTCTCGGCTCAGTGTACGGACGATCGAGTAAATCTGGTAACGCCGGCTTTGTTTGAGCGTTTTCCCGATGCGGTGGCTTTGGCAAATGCTGATATAGAAGAATTGGAATGTCTCGTGCGATCGACTGGTTTCTACCGGAATAAGTCTAAAAACATTAAAGGTGCTTGTCAGGCGATCGTCAATAAATTTAACAATCAAGTGCCGCAGCGGATGGAACTACTACTAGAATTGCCCGGAGTTGCCCGCAAAACGGCTAATGTCGTTCTCGCCCACGCTTTTGGTATTAATATGGGCGTGACAGTAGACACTCACGTCAAACGTTTGAGTCAACGGTTGGGATTGACCGAACATACCGATCCTATAAGGATCGAGCGGGATTTGATGGTATTGTTGCCGCAGCCGGATTGGGAAAATTGGTCGATTCGGTTGGTTTATCACGGCAGGGCAGTTTGTAATGCGAGAAATCCGGCTTGCAATATTTGCGAACTTGCAGATTTGTGTCCTTCTGCTAATAGTTAGGTTTTCCATAAATGTTAATTACAGGCTTTCCGCCCTGTACCACAAAAATCTGAAGTTTTTACAGATTGAGACCCTTCTGCTAATAGTTAGGTTTTCCATAAGTATTAATTACAGGCCGGAAAGTCTGTTGCTAAAAATGTTGAGTTATTGTGGAACAAGCCGGAAAGCCTGTTGCTAAAAATGTTGAGTTATTGTGGAACAAGCCGGAAAGCCTGTTGCTAAAAATCTTGTTGACAAAAGAAATAATTCAGATAAACTCGATCCGAAATGACCAAAATATAGTAAAATAGTAGATTGTGATTTATCTAAGGATATCAACAGATTATGGCTAAGAAGAGCATGGTCGAGCGCGAGAAAAAGCGCCAGAGACTCGTAGACAAGTATGCCGACAAGCGGGAAGACCTGAAAGAGCAGTTTGACCAAGCTAACAATCAGATGGACAAAATGGCGATTCACCGCCAACTACAACAGCTACCCCGTAGCAGTTCGCGGACTCGCTTGCGGAACCGCTGCTGGGCAACTGGACGCCCCAGAGGTTACTATCGTGACTTCGGACTGTCTCGCAACATGATGCGAGAAATGGCTCACGAAGGTCTTTTGCCCGGTGTTGTGAAGTCTAGCTGGTAGCACGAAGGAAGAAGGAAGAAGGAAGAAGGAAGAAGGAAGAAGGAAGAAGGAAGAAAAAAACTCACAATTAATCGGCAGGATTAGGTTTGGGGTTGATTTTTGTTTCAGACTTATGAGTTAAATTTTCCTCCTTCTTGCTTCACTGGCCACAGCATTTATCGATGCCGAGACTTTCGAGTAACAAGTCGCTGACGGCATTGGCGATCGCAAATTCGCCGTAGAAGCTTTTAGAAAAATCATAGGCCTGCATTTCGGTGACGATCGCAATTACGAGGCTGCCCACGTCATTTTCGCCTTCCATGCGCTGGCGGACATAGATTTGGGCAGCTCTTTTAGCTATTTGCTGGTTGGCTGCTTCTGGGATAAACTCGGAGTCTAGCCATGCCAGCAGCGTTTGTTGGAGCCATTGGCCTTCTTGTTCAGGGTTTTTGGCGGGCGGTAAGGTAATAGGTTCAATGGTTTCAGACATGATTATTCCTAATTGCTAATGTTGACTTTGAAAAGTTAACGGAGAAATGACAACTGATAAATATATGCAATATGATATACCGACAATTATACAAGGATATGCCCAAGGCTACTTCTTGATGGCAAATGAGGGCGAGGAAAGTTTGGGGTGGTATTCCAGCCGGCAGCGGGCGCTGATTCCCCTGGATGAAAGATTTACCTATCCGAAATCCCTGCGTCGCCAAATCAATCAAAATCGATTTTCGGTGACTGTGAACCGCGATTTTGGGGCGGTGGTTGAGGGTTGTGCCGATCGCGAAACGACTTGGATTTCTAAGGAGCTCAAGAAGATTTACTGGGGTTTGTATGAGGCCGGTTGGGCTTACAGCTTCGAGACTTGGTGCGGGGACGAATTGGCGGGCGGTATTTTAGGATTGTCGATCGGCGGTGCGTTTATTGGGGAGTCGATGTTTTACCGAATTCCCGAGGGTTCTAAGGTGGCGATGGTGAAGTTGGTGGAGAGATTGCGCGATCGATCTTATCTACTTTTCGACGCTCAAATGAACAATCCGCACTTGGAAAGATTCGGAGCTTATACTGTTAAGGAAAAACTGTACAACACTCTTTTGCAAGCAGCTTTGAAGCGCCGCTGCACGCTATTTTGAATATTCTGTCAGTCGGAAAAAGGCTGTACCGTTTCCGACCCCACTAGCTGCTTCAAACAATAGTATAATTAAGCTGAGATACTTCTCGGAGACAACCACTATGCAAGTCACAACCGAAGAAATTATTTATCCCAGCAGCGACGGTCAACCAATGGCAGACAGCACAATACAATACAAATTAATTGTCACAATCAAAGAAGGTTGCGAATCGCTGTTTGAAGATGACCCCAACGTGTTTGTAGCCGCCGATTTACTGTGGTATCCGGTTGAAGGTAGACCAGAGATTTCTCAAGCGCCGGATACGATGGTGATATTTGGTAGACCAAAAGGCGAGCGACGTTCATACATACAATCTCGCGAAGATAATATTGCTCCCCAAGTCGTCTTTGAAATTCGCTCCCACAACGATAGTAACACAAAAATGAACAAGAAACTTTCATTTTACTATCGTTATGGAGTCGAGGAGTATTACCTTTACGATCCCGAAAGAAATCAGTTAGAAGGTTGGCAAAGAATTGAAGGAATCTTAGAACCAATTGAACCGATGGAGGGATGGATAAGTCCCAGACTGGGAGTGCGGTTTGAGTTACCAGAAGAAGGGTTAGAAATCTATCGCCCTGATGGAGAAAAGTTTCTTTCCTATTCCGAAATAAATGCAGAGCGGCTATTAGAGCGACGGCGCGCAGAACAAGAATTTCAGCGCGCAGAAGAGGCCTCGCAGCGGGCCGAACAAGAAGCTCAGAAAGCCGAACGTTTAGCCGCCAAACTGCGCGAATTGAACATCGATCCAGATAGCATCTAAGCTCGAACTAGGAGAATAAACCCGGTTTGTCAAAGAAATCGGGTTTCTGGGGATTGCAGTTATTTACTTTTTTCAGGGCGAACGGGGATATTTGGTCGATCGCCCCCAGCTCAAATTACTTATACTACAATATATAATACAGATATTCGAGCCAAAATCCTTGGTGCTCAGAAAAATCAGAATCGAAGCCCCTTGAATGTGCAAAAATATTCAAGCAAACATTAGTAAATTATACAAGGAGAAATTGTTGTGGATTCCAGATATAACCCCCAATCCATAGAAGAAAAATGGCAGCAGACATGGGCTGAGCAAAACTTAGACCAGATGCCAGAAGATACCCAAAAGCCTAAATTTTATGCCTTATCCATGTTCCCCTACCCGTCGGGAAACTTGCACATGGGCCACGTCCGCAACTACACAATCATCGATGTAATTGCCAGACTCAAGCGAATGCAAGGTTATCGGGTATTGAATCCGATGGGATGGGACGCTTTTGGTTTGCCCGCAGAAAATGCAGCCATCGAGCGAGGAATTCCGCCTGCACAATGGACTTATCAAAACATTGCCCAAATGAAAGGCTTATTTCAGCGTTTGGGCATTTCATTTGATTGGACAAAAGAAGTTACAACTTGTTCTCCCGATTATTATCGGTGGACTCAATGGATTTTCTTGCAATTTTTAGAAGCAGGATTAGCTTATCAAAAAGAAGCCGCCGTGAATTGGGACCCCATAGATCAAACAGTCTTAGCAAACGAACAAGTAGATAACGAAGGTCGTTCCTGGCGTTCCGGTGCCAAAGTCGAGCGCAAATTATTGCGGCAGTGGTTCCTCAAAATTACCGATTATGCCGAACAGTTATTAAACGACTTAGACAAATTGCCAGATTGGCCAGAAAGAGTCAAATTAATGCAAGCCAACTGGATCGGCAAATCAGTCGGCGCTTACTTAGAATTTCCGATTGTCGGAATGGATGAAAAAATCGCCGTTTTTACCACACGTCCCGATACAGTTTACGGCGTCAGTTACCTTGTTTTAGCGCCGGAACATCCTCTAACTAAGCGCGTGACAACGGAAGACAGAAAAGCCGCCGTAGAAACCTTCATCAAAGAAGTCGCCGCCCAAAGCGAGATCGATCGCACAGCCGAAGACAAACCAAAGCGCGGCATCCCCACAGGTGGCAAAGCAATCAATCCTTTCAACGGCGAAGAAATTCCCATTTGGATTGCCGATTATGTGCTGTACGAATACGGCACCGGCGCAGTCATGGGAGTACCCGCCCACGACACGCGAGATTTCAAATTTGCCAATCAATATCAACTGCCAATTAAAGTAGTAATTGTGGATGATGATGAGCTGCCCTTGACCGAAGCTTACACCGAACCAGGAATTATGATTAATTCCGAAAGCTTCAACGGGATGGATTCAATTAAAGGCAAAGCAGCGATTATTCACCATGCCGAAAATGCAGGTTATGGCAAAGCCCGAATCCAATACCGCTTGAGAGATTGGTTAATTTCCAGACAGCGTTATTGGGGCGCTCCGATTCCCGTAATTCACTGTCCCACCTGCGGAACAGTTCCCGTACCCCAATCTGATTTGCCCGTATTGTTGCCGGAAAATGTACAATTTACGGGCAAAGGTTCGCCCTTGGCAAAGATGGAAGAATGGGTAAACGTTCCTTGTCCGAGTTGCGGCACTCCGGCGAAGCGGGAAACAGATACGATGGATACTTTTATCGATTCATCGTGGTATTTCTTGCGCTATCCCGATGCTCAAAATCAAGAGCAAATCTTCGATACGGCGAAGACAAATGATTGGATGCCCGTAGACCAATATGTCGGCGGCATCGAACACGCAATCTTGCACTTGCTGTATTCGCGGTTCTTTACCAAGGTTTTGCGCGATCGGGGTTTGATCAATTGTGACGAACCATTTAAACGCCTGTTAACTCAAGGCATGGTACAAGCAATGGCATACAAAAACCCCGTTACTGGCAAATACGTTCCCCCAGCAGATATAGACCCCGCAAATCCCAAAGATCCTCAAACTGGCGAAGCTTTGGAAGTCTTCTACGAGAAGATGTCCAAATCAAAATACAATGGTGTTGACCCCTTGGAAGTTATGGGCAAATATGGGGTAGATACGGCGCGGATGTTTATTTTATTCAAAGCGCCGCCAGAGAAGGATTTGGAGTGGGACGACGCTGATGTGGAAGGGCAATTTCGCTTTTTAAATCGCGTTTGGCGCGTGGTTACAGAGTTTGCTGGACGAGTCCCTGCCACCCCAGATCAAGCAGGAGAGAATGCTGAATTAAGTAAACCTGAGAAAGATTTGCGGCGGGCAATTCACACTGCAATTAAGGAAGTTAGCGAAGATTTGGAGGGCGATTATCAGTTCAATACTGCTGTTTCTGAAATGATGAAACTCAGCAATGCCTTGAATGATGCTAAATGTAAAGATTCGCCAATTTATGCAGAAGGAATTAACACTTTGATTCGCTTGTTAGCGCCTTTTGCGCCGCATATTGCTGATGAATTGTGGCACAATACTGGTAACAGTGAATTGGTGCATACGCAAACTTGGCCGACTGTCGATCCATCGGCATTAGTTACCGATGAAATTACGCTGGTTATTCAAGTTATGGGCAAGACTCGCGGCACAATTCAAGTGCCTTCTGGTGCTGATAAAGCTGCTTTGGAAAAGTTTGCTCGCGAGTCGGAATTAGCCAAGCGTCACCTGGAAGGTAAGGAGATTAAAAAGGTAATTGTGGTGCCTGGAAAGTTGGTTAATTTCGTGGTAGCGGGATAAAGATGAGAAACCCGGTTTATTGAAGAAACCGGGTTTATGAGACTTGCAGTTAAGAAGTAGCCATGCCAAAAATGAGCAAGCTAAACAAGACAAAAAAAACTTTTTTGAGAGGGCTATTCTGTTTAGGAAAATTTTGGGCGATCGCCTACATTGCTTCCTGTATACTCTTGTTTTTTCTGCAAACTCGTTTGCTCTTTCAGCCAACACCTACAATCGCCAAAACACCGGATGCTTTTAACATCCCTTACCAAGAAGTTTGGTTGCCAGTTAAAACTCGATCGCGCAAAATTGAAAAACTTCACGGTTGGTGGCTGCCCGCCGCAAATCGACAATCATTAGGAACTTTATTGTACCTGCACGGCAGGGGTTTGAACATCGGTGCGAATATCACTCAATCTTACCGCTTTCGGCAATTGGGTTTTTCTGTATTGCTGATTGATTACCGGGGTTACGGCCGCAGTCAAGGCAGTTTCCCGAAGGAATCACAAGTATATGAAGATGCTGAAGTTGCTTATGATTATTTAGTTAAGCAGCGGCAATTGTCACCCAGCGAAATCTTTTTATACGGTCATTCGATGGGAGGTGCTGTTGCTGTGGAATTAGCGATCGCACATCCAGAAGCTGCGGGATTAATTGTTCAAAGTTCGTTCACTTCAATGCTTGATATGGTAGAACGCTACAGTATAATGCGGCTGTTTCCGCTGCGGCTGCTGCTGACGCAAAAATTTGATTCTTTGGCGAAGGTTAAATTGCTGCGAATTCCAGTGTTGTTCGCCCACGGGACTGCTGACCCTTTGATTCCCAGTGGGATGAGTAAACAGTTGTATGCTGCTTCTCCTGAACCTAAGAAAATTTTACTTGTTGCTAATGCTAAGCACAATAATGGAGATCTTTTTTTTAACATTAGCGAATACCGACAAACTATTGTTAATTTTGCCGAGGAATATAGAATGAGATGAATGCCGATTACGCTCTCTATCTGTAAATTACTTGTACTTTATCTCCAAATTCTAGCTGCAATACTGATTGAGCGCTGCCGCCATTAACGGCAATTTCTACCCAACCGTCAGAACCAGTTATGGCAATTAAATCGCCCGGTTCGCTGTCGCTGTAGGTTTTACCGCTGGGGATGCGAATTGCATCAGAACTATTGCTAATTGTGAATGACCAATTGTTACCTATAATGCAACTATTAGGGATATTAGTAATGAGATTGCCAAAGCGATCGACATATTGAATGCAGCCTGCTGCACCTGTGGCTGTAACGGCACAATTTGGTATCTCTAACTGTAGTAAACTTGCGGGGTCGAGATCCTCCCCCAACTCTTCCAACGCCACCCCGTTCGCCAAGTGAGCGCCCGCAGCAGCGAAAATATCGCGACCGTGAAAAGTGCTGCTGGGTTGAGGTGTGCGCCAGTATTTGCGGTTGGTGAGTTCGACAGATGCGATCGCACTTTCCCGACTCAACACCCCGCTAAACAACCCGTTATCGGGCCCGACAAGAAAGCAATTAGCACATTTAATCGCAACCGGGCGTCTCTTGCTTCCCACCCCCGGATCGACGACAGCAATATGTACGGTTTCCGGCGGAAAATAAGCAAAAGCAGTCATCAAACAAAACCTCCCCGCCGCAATATTTTGAGAGGGTATTTGGTGCGTAATGTCAATGACTTTTAACTGCGGGTTAATTTGGGCGATCGCACCTTTCATCACTCCCACATAAACATCGGTTAATCCAAAATCCGTAAGCAGAGTTATAATTCTATTTTTAGACATATATCCAAAGGTTAAAATATGGTATCACAATGGGAAAACTTTCTGCAAAACTTGGGAGAATGGCACGGTTCCTTTACCCAGTTATCGCCGCGAGGAGAGGTACTTCAAGATACTCCTAGCATTATTTCTCTCGAAGGTTTCAATGACAACAAAACAGTGCGATTAAAACTCCGTCGGTTTTACCCAAATCCTAGCGGTGTCGGCGAACCGGAAGTCAACGAACTTGTTCGAGAATTTCAAGCTTTGGGACGAGATATCCTGTTTTTTGAGAATGGAGCTTTTTGTCAGGGAACTATTCAACTAGCGCCTTATTCTGAGTGCGGTGCCGAGTTTGGTTTTATCTACAATTATCGCCGGTTGCGCTTCCCTATGATCTACAATACCGACGGCAATTTATCCAAACTTACATTAATTCGGGAAAAACAGCCGGATAAAAATGTCCCCGAACGTCCGCATTTAACTGTTGAAGATTTGCTGGGAGAGTGGCAGGGTGAAGCCGTGACAATGTATCCAGATGGGCGTTCTCCTGACATTTATTCAACCAAAATGCAATTGCATTTGGAAAGTAGCGATCGCCTAGTGCAGAAAATTACTTTTGGCAGTAATGCTACTGTTATCAGTTCTAGCGCCAGCATTGACGGTTCTGTATTAAATTTTAACGAAGGTGCTTCGCCCGTGCAAGTTGTGCTGCTTCCTGACGGCGGTTCTTGCACTCTCCCTGTCAAGATTGAATTGAGAAAACCTATATTTTTCGAGGCAGGTTGGTTGGTAGAACCTGACTTGCGGTTTCGGATGATTCGCAGTTACAATGATCGGGGTGAATGGGTAAGTTTGACTTTAGTTACTGAACGCAAAGTTAGTCATTAATTCCGAGCAGTTGTTGAGGATTAAGATTGAGTCTTTTGCCCAGGCAAGATGCCCGCCCCACTATAAAATTGATATATTGTGGAACGGGCATCTTGCCCGTTCTAAAAATAGTACAAGATATCAGCAGTACAAACATTTTTCCAATTTAGGAACCGGATTTTGTTTCCTGTGTTTGCGATTGAATCACCGCACTCCAATCATCATTGTTAACAGCCGCTTCCAAATCCTTAGCCTGTTCGCCGTCACTTTTGGCCGCTGTTTCTAACTCTTTGGTAAGAGTGGAATCTGCCATTGCTTTCCGCAATTTCAGTTTCTTTTCCTCATAAGCTTTTTGTTCCTCAGCAGACATTGCCGATCGCGCAGCTTGACCTACCGTAGCCGCCCACATTTCGCTTTCAGCACCGTTTCCAGGCGGAATGCTGCCAATTTCTGCTATCCAAGCATCCCGCAAACTTTCCATTTCTTCCCGCTTCGGGAATTTGAAAGTTTGCACGCGCAGGAAAGCACAATTTTCGACGCCGTTTTGGGCGATGTGACCGTTGATTGAAAGCAGGATATTTCGCGAATAACCGATAAACTGAGTGTTGCGGGAAATATCCATTACAGCGTAAACGCCGGCGACTTTCGCATTAGTTGCCAAATCGCGCCATGTATCGATCGACATTACTTGCGTGCCGTCATTTTCTAATTCAGAAATAGCGGCCGCTGCGCTGTGTTCTGAGTCGGAACTGTATAAAAAGTTGTGCAGTCCTTCATGGGCGACAGGTACGTTTTGATGTTCAATTGCTACGTCTCGATCAGCATTCACTTGATTAGCTTCCATTAAATTCAATCCCTCAAAAAATGTCAACTTTACTCATTAAATCCCACTTTCAAGGGCGGGCAAGATGCCCACCCATAATAAAGTTCTTGTGGAACAGGCCGAAAAGCCTGTTCTATGGTGTTTTTGCCCTTATATACTTAACTTACGGCAATTTGTTGCAATTCCTCGTCAGTCAATTTAACTTCGAGCGCCCGCACAGAGTCCTCAATACTCGATACTTTGGTCGCACCGGGAATCGGAACAATGCAGGGCGATTTTGCCATCAACCAAGCTAATACTATACAGTAAACAGAAACATTTTTTTCTGCGGCTAATTTGGCGATCGCGGGCATATCTTGCAAGCTGGTGACGCGGCGGCTTCCTCCCAAAGGACTCCAGGGAAAAAATGTCAGTTTTTCGGTTTCGCAATATTCCAGCACGCCGTCTGATTCCGGCTGTCTGTGCCACGGATTATATTGATTCTGAACAGAGACAATTTCTACTGTATCGCGGGCGCGTTTGATCTGCTCTACAGAAAAGTTGGAAACTCCAACAAATCGAATCATTCCTGCTTCTACTGCTTCTTTTGCAGGTGCTAGGGCTGCTTCGATGGTATAAGCGGGATCGGGCGAGTGATATTGCCAAAGGTCGATCGGTTCTTTGCCCCCCAATGCTTCAAAACTTTCGCGAATTGTCTTGCGTAAATGGTGGGGGTTGCCGTTCCGCGTCCAAGCACCTTGAGGCCGCATTAAGCCGCCTTTAGTTGCCACAGTAACGGCCCTAACATCTCCGCTATACTGTTCCAAAGCTTTGGCAATCAGGTGCTCGTTGTGGTGTTTGTCGGATTGATCTTGGCAGTAGGAATCTGCGGTGTCAATTAGGGTGACGCCCAAATCGAGGGCGCGGTGGATTACTGCAATTGATTGATCTTCTGGCGGTCTGCCGCTTAAGGACATTGGCATACCTCCAAGACCGATCGCGCTGATAGTAAAATTACTGTTACCCAGTTTTTTTCTTTTCATTGGTTTGCCTGCGTTTGCGTGGTTTATTTCCAGTTTACATTTCAAGGATAAGTTGAAATCTTACATTTATTTAACTATCTAAGTAAATAGAAACAAATATTTTTTAGATAAGCTGTTTTGTCTTGAGAATGTATATTTCACTTCCCTATTCCGCACGTGTCAAATCCTCTCCCTCTCAAACATAATAGACAATCTAGATCGGCAGCAGCCTACCTACCTGCTTAACTAGCTGGAAGCGCTGGTGTAAAAGCGGAGTGCAAATTGCCAGAAGTAGCGGGAAAAAAATAACAGCCCGATCGCCAATATTCCCGCCCCTGCGATCCAAACGATTTCACCTCTCCCCAGCATGGCTTCTGCTGGCACAGTCGTCAAGAAGGCAACGGGAACCACAAAAGTGAAGAAAAATCGATAAGCTGCAGGATAAGCTGCCATGGGAAATCTACCCGCTTCTAACAATCCTTCGAGAACTTCGGTAACATTGTAAATTTTAACAAACCAAATGCTGGTTGCCCCTAACATAAACCATATACTGTAAAGAGTAATAGTTCCGAATAACAGCGGTATTGCTGTTAAAAAATAGTTACCGATTGCTACTCCCAATTTGTTAGCAGCATACAGCAGCAATACAGTGCCCAAGATTAAATCTGGCATTCCCCAAGGCGAAACTGTGTTTGCAGATAGCCAAAATTGAGAACTGATGGGTTTGAGGAGTACGAAATCGAGAGTACCTTGCTGAACTCGATCGACAATACGGCTGAGATTAGGTGCTAGAAACGTTGACGAAAACCCCTGCAAAATCGTGAAAATGCCGAGTACAACTAAAGCCTCTTCCCATTTCCATCCCGAAAAAGTGTAGCCTGTACGATAGAACAAAAATAGCCCAAACAAGCTGCCCGCAAGATTTCCGAGACTGCTGATGGTCGCGAGGACAAAGTTGATGCGGTATTCTAGTTCCGCTGCGATCGCCGCACCCCAGAACAATTTCAGTACGTGCAAATATCGTCCCATGTTTATAGCCATTTTTTGCGGTGTAAATACTTAGATTGCATCTTATTGTAAAGCTTGTGTTAAGTTAACTGCTGTACAGGCTGCTCTTTTAACTATAATTTTAAATTATTGAGCCCCCTTAGTTAAGTTGCTTTACTAACACGCAGTATTAACTTATCTAACAATATTTAAACAAAAATTACAATTATTAATTTAAGTCAATCCTAAGCCCATATATTTTGGCAATTATTAAGAAGAATTGATGTTTTTACACCAATTCTCGCTTGATTGATTGGAAAGACTAATATGTTACAATTCTTAATCTTATAAAGATTTGACAAATATCTAACCATAGGGTGCGTGACGGTGACTAATCATTGTACCGCAGCCCTTTACTATTGACTATCACGCACCGCTTTACCTAGGTAATATTTTTCTTACCAGCCACAGAATTCTGGGGAATATTTTTCTCGCCAGCGGCAGGATACCCAGTATCAATCGGCCAAATATTAAACCGAAAAGCAAACTCCAGATCATCGTGGGGCTGAAGGAATGAAGCAGGAGGGAAAAATCTGGTTGCTATTTAATCGGTGTATCTTTGATTAGGGGATAGCTGGCCCAAAAGATTTGTCCACCGCCGATCGCAGTTGCGACAAAAAGATGATATTCTCAAGTTGGCGAGAGCGCTTTTCTCTTTGTCTTCCTTCTTCCTGCCGATTTCCATTTGTTCTCGATCGCGCTCTTTCTGCTCTTGTTCCTTTTGCTTGTATAATTCTATTTGTTCGCGATCGCGCTGACCTTTCCATACCAAAAAGCGATCGCCTGCGCGTTGAGAAAAAGAGATAAAGTGCGCTCGACCTTTCCATCCCAAAATGCGATCGCCTGCGCGTTGAATTAGTAGGTTAGTTGATCGCACTAGCTCTACTTTTCGCCAAAAAAATTCCGTTACCAACTAAATGTTAAAATCTGTCTCGATCGACAACTACTTACCGCGCCCTGGCTTACAGTCTGCAAACCCCAACGCTAAGTGAGTCAAGAAAACTGGCGAGATCCATTTCTACGAAAGCTTCTATGGGATACTAAATAGCAGTCGCGCGGGTAATGAGGGCGATGCGGATGCGATCGGGTAGGTAAGCGAGGATGGATTGAGCGTCAGCCGGAATTTGCGGGTTGCTTGCGGTTGTCCGTCGGTCAATCGATTTTAGATTTTAGATTTTAGATTTTAGATTTTAGATTTTAGATTTTAGATTTTAGATTTTAGATTTTAGATTTTAGAGGCGACCCCACGGATAAATGCGGGGGCTTGAGGATTTTCGATTTTCGATTTTGGATTGATTCCACGGATAAATCACGTGGCGGGTACCACCTTTGAAATTCTTGGTCATGAAGATTGGGAGCGATCGCAACTAAGCGCTGTTAATCTCAAGGATGCTATCATAGATTAACAGTTACTATGTCTTTATAGGTAAATGACATGAATGCTAAAGAATTGCTCCTTAAAGAAGTGGATAATATTCCAGAATTTATATTAGAAGAAGTTTGGGATTTTTTGCAATTCCTCAAAGCAAAGTATGATAAAGATAAGTTAGAAGCAAGCCTGCTCAGTGAATCTTCTTTGCAAAAAGACTGGTTAAAGTCAGAGGAGGATGAAGCATGGCAGAATTTGTAAAAGGTGATGTGATAGTTGTTCCTTTCCCATTTTCCGATTTAACACAAGCCAAGCGCCGACCGGCTTTAGTCATAGCAACTTTGGCAGGAGACGATCTAATTCTTTGTCAAATTACTAGCCAGAAAATCGCCGATCGCTATGCTATTACCCTTGAAAGTAGTGATTTTAGCGAGGGCGGACTTAACCAAACTAGCAACATTAGACCTAATCGCTTGTTTACCGCTGACCGAGAAATTATACTTTATAAAGCTGGTAAGCTTAAACCTGAGAAGTTGAATGAGGCGATCGCTAAGATAGTTGAAATTATTCACCAGTAATTCTCTATTGTCCAGCGTTCCTCAGCTCACAATGCTGTTTGACTAGATTGTGTTGTGCGATCCCCTGGGCGTTGAAAAAAAGACATAAAGTGCGATCGACCTTTCCACACCAAAAATGCGATCGCACTCACACTCCCAAGCAAATATCGCCCTTCTTATTCCACTCATGGCGATCGCCGCATCACCTATAATTTTAATTAACACCCTGTCCCTCCCTTAAGCAGGGCTGGGGGGACAGGATGAAACGGGAAACGAGACTTAAAGCGATCGATAAACGCGATAGTTAATTTCAGGGAAAATATTATCAATCTCCTCAACCTTCTCCAACCAACCCGAATCAACTTTCCCTTCTTTCACTTCATCGTAAAGCTTGTGAAAGCGCATTAAGTGCGATCGAGTCCGCCGCACTGCATAGGGCACCATCGTCCCTGTACGCATGATAAATGCCCAGTCAGAAGATTGAGCTAGCAGCACTTCCCGGGCCGCTTGGTTCAAAGCGCGCCACTGCAATTCATCCGCAGGTTCCATGCTTCCCAACTCAATCATCCGTTCCGCAGCTTTGTGCAAGTGCGGGTAAATCCAAGCATTGGTATCGTTGAGCCAATATTCGTGGAAACCTCGGAAACCCCAGCTAGACTGAGACGGGCGGCACACTTGCTGAGTCGGATTTCCCCGCAAATAATCGGCTAAGTGCGTCATCTCGTAGGTATTCTGGTCGTACCAGCTCTTGCGGAACAGGTAATCTAAGAACCAAGGCCCTTCGTACCACCAGTGACCGAAAAGTTCGGCGTCGTAAGGCGAAACAATAATCGGCGGACGCTGCATAATGCCGTTGAGGTGTTCGACTTGGCGTTCCCGGTTAAAAGCAAAGTTGCTGGCGTGTTCGGCTGCTTTTTCCCTTGCCCAGTAAGGATCGTACAACTGTTTATCGCCTAAACCCAATCCGCGACCGGTGATTTTGTGATATTTAATCCCGGTATTTTTCCGCTGGCCGTTGGGCATGATGTAGGGCTTAATGTAATCGTAGTCAGCTTCCCAGCCCAAATCTTTGTAGAATTCGCGGTATTCGGCCGCGCCTGGATAGCCGACTTCGGAAGACCAAACCTGCTGCGATGATTCGTGATCCCGGCCGAAGGCTGCGACTCCGCACTCGGTGAAAATTGGGGCGTAGCTGCCGTAGCGGGGACGCGGGCGGGCGTAGAGGATGCCGTGACCGTCTGTGAGAAAGTAGCGGAGGCCTGCGTCGGCTAACATCCGCTCTAAGCCTTCATAGTAGGCGCATTCGGGCAGCCAAATGCCTTTTGGTCGGCGACCGAAGTTTGCTTCGTAGTTGTCGCAAGCTACTTGAATTTGTGCCCAAACTGCTTCGGGGTACATTTTCATCAGCGGTAAATAGCCGTGGGTGGCACCGCAGGTGATGATTTCGAGGTTGTTGGTATCTTGGTGTTCTTTGAAGGCTTTGACTAAATCTCGATCGTACTTTTCCCAAAAGTTGCGGACTTGAGAGAAATGGGCGGCGTAATGTTCTGCCAAATACCGGAGGTGGCCGTTGCCGCTGTTGTGTTCGATTTCGAGATCGGCTAATTCTTCGAGTTTAGCCAAGTGGTCGTCGAAGCGGTCTTGCAGCAAGGGGTCGCGCAGCATGGCCACCAAGGGCGGCGTCATGCTCATGGTAATTTTAAAGTCGATGCCGTCGCGCTTGAGCCCTTCAAAGACTTGCAGCAGGGGAATGTAGGTTTCCGCGATCGCCTCAAACAGCCATTCTTCTTCTAAAACGTAGTCGCTTTCGGGGTGGCGGACAAAAGGCAAGTGGGCGTGGAGAACGAGTGCGAGGTAGCCAATAGTCATAAAAAAATTCGGTAAGTGGGAAACGAGCGTGTCTTTAGACCTGAGAGGGAAACGGCTAGGCGGTTTCAACCGCCGTGAATCTTTCCATTACACGAGGATTGCTAGATGGGAGTGTACTTTTGTAATGTACTTTCAGTGGGACAATTACCACTTCCAACCTCGCAACCCGCGATCGCATAATGTTCGCTCCTTTATGAGCCTCTATGAGAGGGGTAATGTTAGCTTGCGCCTTAGTTAAGGGCCGATACTATATTTAGGACACTGATTTAACCCAATAAGTCTGTTTAATCCTAAATTTCGCTTGGCAAGGAACTAGCGAGAGCATTCCCTGGTAGGCCTTTAACTCTTACCGTTAACGTAATACGCAGGTACGCCTCTGGTCAACTATGGTTTAAGTCTTAGGCCCGAAGCAAGCGTGTCTTGATATCTGGGTCGTTGACAGTGATTTGGATGCCGTAGTTATTAACTGACGCCAGTTAGGCACAGCTTTAAAATATTTTAAGATTTTATGCTGAAACGGGACTCACAAAATGCCGTGTTTTTCTAATGGCCTTTCTCTAACAAACTAAATGTCAGCAAATTCTGATTTTCTGCTTGCTGTCGGATTAGGGTTGCTGCTGTTTGAGAGTCTACTGGCTTTGAAAAAAAGAATCCTTGGGCGTACTCACATTTTAACCCTTTTAGTATAGATAGTTGCGAGGATTCTTCGACTCCTTCGGCTACTACATCCATGCCTAAATTGTGGGACAAAGTAACGATCGATCGCACAATTTCTGTCGGATCAATGCCTCCTTTACTGAAATCGAACTCACCTCCCATCCTGCTAACAAAAGAGCGGTCTATTTTTAAGGTATTGGTGGGGAAGCGGTGCAAGTACGAGAGCGATGAATAGCCGGTACCGAAGTCGTCAATGCACAAATGTATGTTTCGGGTTCTGAGCTGCACCAGCATTGCTGTTACTGATTCGGAATTTTCTATGAGTACGCTTTCGGTAATTTCTAGTTTTAAACTGCTGCCGTCGAGGTTAGTTTCTTGAAGAACTTGGTCGATGTATTCGATTAAATCTGGTTGAGAAAACTGTTTGACAGAAATGTTGACGCTAACGCTTAAGGGGGGGTTGCTGGGAAATAGCTGCTGCCACTGGCGGATTTGGTGGCAAGCTGTGCGGAGTACCCAGCGGCCGAGGGGTACGATCAAGCCGGTTTCTTCGGCTATGGTGATGAATTCGCCGGGGGAAACTAAGCCGCGTTCTGGATGCTGCCAGCGCACTAGGGCTTCAAAACAGGTAATTGTGTTATTGGCGATCGACACGATCGGCTGGTAGTGAATAATAAACTGGGGCGCTGCGGATAAGGGAGGTAAGGGTGATTCCGAGGATGGGGGAAAGTCTTCTTCTCTGGCCGGCTCTCTAATGGATTCGATCGCCCGCCGCAGGTCGTTTTCTAGCTGCAACAGCCGCAAAGCGTGGGCGTGCATGGAACTGTTGAAAACTTCGTGTCGGGCTCTGCCAAGTTCTTTGGCGCGATACATTGCTGTGTCGGCGTCGCGCAGCAGGGTTGTCGGTTCCAGGTATTCGGCAGAACTCAAAGCTATGCCGATGCTGGCGGTGATAAATACTTCGTGTCCGTCTAGAAGGAGAGGGGAGGTGATTTTCTTTTGCAGGCGGTTGACAATGGTGGTAGCTTCATTGATGCCCTCGATGTCTTCTAGTAACAGCACAAACTCGTCTCCTCCGAGGCGGGCTACTGTATCTCCGACCCTCAGACAAGCTTCCAGACGCCGCGCGATCGATACTAGCAATTGATCGCCGATGGCGTGGCCGAGGGAATCGTTGACTACTTTAAATCTATCTAAATCGAGAAACAGCACAGCAAACAAGTAGTCTTTGCGCCGTTTTGCCATCCTCAGAGCGTGTTCGAGCCGATCGGTCAATAGCGATCGGTTGGGCAATCCGGTGAGGGCGTCATGAAAAGCATCGTGCAGCAGTTGTTCTTCGGCGAGTTTGCGCTGAGTGATGTCGTGACAGTTAATCACGATTCCCTGGACTGCGTGATCATAAAGCAAGTTGGTAGCTACAGCTTCTACATAACACCAGGAACCGTTGCGGTGGCGGACTCGGTACTCAACTGGGCACTGACTTCTTTTGGGGTTTTCAATAGCTTTGTGGAGGGTTTCGGTGATCGTGGCGCAGTCGTCGGGGTGAACTATTTCTAAGGCGCTGCGACCGATCGCCTGGTGGGGCGGGTATCCTAAAATTCGCTTGACGGAAGGACTGATGTAGCGGAAGATGCCTTCGGCGTCGAGAATGATCGTGATGTCTGTGGCGTTTTCAATCAGCGATCTAAATCGCTGTTCGCTTTGGCGCAGGGCTGATTCTGCTTGTTTGCGATCGCTGATGTCGAGTGCCACTCCGTCTATAATTACGTCGCCGTTTTCGTTTTTGGAAAATTTAGCGCTGTCTTGCACCCACTTGACCTCCCCAGATCTCAGAACGATGCGGTACTGCCGATCGCACGGCAAAAGACTCGCTGTCGATGCTGCTACGCTGCTGTCAAAAAAGCTTTTGTCCTCTGGATGGATGATTTCTGTCAAGAGTTCCGGGTGCGAAATCACTTCTTCGGCCCCGATCCCAGTAACTTCGCGCACGCCCGGACTGATGTAGGGCATGGACATTGTGCCATCTGGATGCAGCACGGTGCGGTAGACTGAGCCGGGAATGTTGGCTGCCATTGTGGCTAGCTGCTGCTGGATGCCGCAGACTGCTGCTTCGGCGCGCTTGCGTTCTGCAAGTTCGGTTTGGGCTTGTTGGTAGAGTTCGGCTTGGTGGATCGCGATCGCGCACTGATCGGCTATGGCTTTGAGTAGCGACTGTTCTTCGACGCTCCAAGAGCGCGCCCGATCGCACTGATAGAGGCTAATTCCTCCCAAAAATGACTCCTGGTAAAGCAGTGGGGCGATCGCGACGGCGCGAAACCCTACCAACTCTGCTGATTCTTGCAGGGAGGGGCACAGGGTCGATAACTCGTCGATAATCAGGGTTTCCCCGGCCGCGAGTCCTGATCTGTAGTGCTCGGCCACTTGGCAATTTAGCCCGACAAACCGTTCTCTGTCGGATGCTTTACTGATGTAGCGAACTCTGATGCCGCCTTCAGCATCTGGCTGCAAGATGGCGCAGGCGCTGATGTCTAGAGCTTCGTGCAGTTGATCTGCGGTGGTTTGCAGCACTTCGTCGAGTACAAGGGTGAAGCGCATGGCTTGGAGGATGCGGTTGGCGATCGCTTCTCGCTGAGCTTGCCGCTGAATTTGGGCGATCGCTTCTTGTTGCTGACGCCGCATTTTGTATTCTTGGAGCGATCGTTCTAAAACTGTTGGCAACCTAAACAGTCGCCCTTTTAATACGTAATCGGTCATTCCGGCTTTGATGCACTCAACTGCCGCTTCTTCTCCCAAACTTCCCGTTATTAAAATCAATGGTATGTCGTGGCCCAATTCCTGCATTAATTTCAACACTTCTAAACCGTTGAATCCCGGGAGGCGGTAATCGGATAGTACAGCATCGTACTTGCAATTCTCAAGCAGTTTTCTGCACTCTGTTGCTGTTTCGGCAGTGTCGCACTTAAAATTTACCCCCCCCGCTTCTAAGGCGAGCACTATTAATTCCATATCTTCTGCCATGTCTTCGATAATCAACAATTTTAATGTTGATTCCGCTACCAGTTTTAGTAGATAGTTGGTCTGACTTATATCTAACATAAGGTATTGGGGATGTTTTTAATTTGTTATTCGTGTTGTTGCTATTAATTTTTTAGACTGAATTTGGTTGTTAATTTTATCTCGATATTTTTAGTTATTTTTAGCAAAATCAATTATATGCTCTACTCGCCAGACCTTTATTTAGCATCGGCAGTCGAGGGCTGACCGAACCGATTGGGGATCATCCCTCTTTTTAAAAGAGCGTTTTTTAGGAGTACGAGCATCTTGCACAGCCAAGCCTAGATCTTTCGCTTCCATCCCCGACAGTGAACACTCCTGTCATACCAAAATTCTGATGCTCTCACCGATTGTGACTTATTTAAGTGTATAAGAGTTTTAAATTATGAATTTAAAACTCTTATACACTTAACTTATGAATCTATATTACCGCTTGAGATTGTTTGCCCTAGTTTAAAGTAAAAGGTCGCTCCTTGACTAGGTAGGCTTTCGGCCCAAACCGCGCCGCCGTGGCGGTGAATAATCCGCTGGACGATCGCCAAACCGATGCCCGTACCTTCAAATTCTCTCTGGGAGTGCAGCCTCTGAAAGGCTCCAAACAGGCGATCGGCATATTCCATCGGAAAACCCACCCCGTTATCCTTGACAAAAATCGTCCCATCCGGTAAACCCTCAATAACTATTGTAGCTGGAGTGCGTCCGCGACTGAACTTGACGGCGTTGCTAATCAAGTTGCTGAACACCTGTTGCAGCAAGGTTGGATCTCCCATTACTGTCGGCAAATCTCCGACGGCAAATTCAACGTTGTGGGGAGTTTGGGCCGGATCTGCGACAGTTGCTGGTTTAGTCAATTTAATCGCATTTTGTACCAAACGGCTCAGATCGATCGGAATTTGCATCAACTCGGTGCGAGTCACCCGCGACAGGGCGAGCAAACCGTCAATCAACAGGCTCATTTTTTGGCTGCTGTCTTCAATTACTTCCATATAGTGAACTATTTTGCGATCGCTCAAAGCCTCAGTTAATTCTAGCCGCTGCTTCAACGCTTCTACAAAACCTGAAATGTGTCGCAAAGGTGCGCGCAAGTCGTGGGAAACTGAGTAAGAAAAAGATTCTAATTCTTGATTGGCAGCTTCTAATTGCTCTGTGCGTTCTGACAAAGCTTGTTTTGTCTCTACCAACTCAGTGATATCGCGAGCAGTCCCAATTAAAGCATAAACCTCGCCGTTGAGATTTCTCAGCGGAATTTTAAACGTGTCGAAGTAAGCATTGCCACCCGGTCTTACAAATTTTTCCTGGTAATGCAGAGTTTTGCCTGATTCAAAGACGTGCAAATTTTCCCGGCAAAATCGTTCTGTGAGTTCGCTGGGATAGCACTCAAAAATAGTTTTGCCTTGCATCTGCTGCCTGGTGTCGAAGCCAGAAAATTCGGCAAGGGGATGGTTGACAAAAGACAAGCGCATATGGTTCCTTTCTACAACATAAATGTAGTCCGGCAAAGCATCAAAAAAAGTCTCTAATTCTGCGGTACGCTGGGCAACTTGAGCTTCTAAAGTTTCGTTGAGTTCTTTAAGTTCAGCTTCTACTCGTTTGCGTTCGGTAATATCTTGACCAATGCCGATACAACTGCCGTCGGAAAGGTGAACATTAGCCCAAGAAGTGTCGATAATTCGCCCGTCTCTAACTTGTGTTTTGAAATCGCTCCACTTCTGAGTTGCTGCTTGGATTTCATCCAAAACATATTGACGGTATTCTGGTTGCGGATAAAATTCTGCCAAGATATCGCGGTTTTTGATTTCTGCCAAACTCCAGCCTAGCACTTGTTCCCAGTGGCGGTTTACCCAGTTTATTTGACCATCTTTGTTTAAGAAGGCAAGCATAATCGGCACGTTGTCGAAGATAGTTTGCAGCAGTTCTTTTTGCTGTTTTAATGATTCTTCGGCTTGTTTGCGATCGCTGATATCGAGTACGGAACCGATAATTTGCCTCATTTGTCCGTCAGGGGTTCTTTTGAAGATTGTAGAGCGATCGTGCACCCAGCGCCATTCCCCATTTTTGTGTTTAATTCTGTAGTCTCTGTCATCCGTTTCATAGGGATTGCTGCTGTGTTTTAGTCGCTCCATACCTGTAATTATCTTTAACAGATCATCGGGATGAATTAAGTTAGCTACAGCGTCTGTACCCAAATCTTGCAATTCTTCGGGAGTGTATCCCAGCATCGCTGTGATCGATTCATTTGCATAAATATTTTTGTTTTCTACTGCATCGTAAATGTAAAGGAAGTTAGGAATAGTTGTCAGGATACTCTCCAAAAGTTGTTGATGCTTTTGCAGTTCTGATTCTGCCTGTTTGCGCTCGCTTAAGTCCAGCACAAAACTGACGCCTAACTGCTTCGTTCCTTCTAAAAATGTGCTGCCCAGCAGCACCGGAACGAGGCTACCATCGGAGCGTATAAATTCTTTTTCAAAGGGGACAACAGTATTTCTAGCCTTCAGTTCGGCAACTTTTTCTGTATCTAAACGCACGTATTCTGGCGGTGTCATTTCTTGCCAGTTAACTTTTCCGGCAAGCAGGTCGTCCCGCGTATAATTTACGGTGCTTAAAAAAGCCACGTTGGCATCTGTAATGTGGCCGTTAAGGTCCCAAAAAATTAAGCCGATCATATTAGAATCAACTATGGCTTTAAATTTGGATTCGCTTTGTCGCAACTCCGATTCGACTTGTTTAAGTTCTGTGATGTCGCGGGCGATGGATAAAACTGTTTCTACTGAATTGTCTTCAGCAAACTCAGGAATGACTCGACAGTGGTAATGTTTTATGCCATCGGGAGTGGGAAACTCAAATTCTATGGTTTCTTGTTTGCCGGTGCCAAATACTTTCATAAAAGTCTCGTCCCACAGGTCGCACAAGTGCGGCGGCATTCCGGCTTGTCTGGTGGTGTTGCCAATCAATTCTGCGGGGTTTTTTCCGATTAATGATTTGACTGCTTGGTTGACGTAAAGGAGGCGCAGTTCTCGATCGAACCGCGTTATGATATCGGTAGAATTTTCGGCTAGGGCGCTGAAAGCTTGTTCGCGCCCGTGCAGTTCTTCTTGAGTACGGTGGCAATCGGTTATGTCTCTGCCAAGAGATAGAATTGAAACTACTGTTCCCGATTCATCCATTAGTGCAGAATTGTACCATTCGCAGTAAATTACCGAGCCATCTTTGGTATAGTTGCGGTTGCGGCAAACGTTGCGGGGTTCTCTGCTGTGTAACAGTTCATTTGTGACAGAGCACACTTGCTCCAAGTCTTCTTGATAAACTATTGACCATTGGTGCCAGTATTTGCCAATTACTTCTGCTGCACTCCAGCCAAATATTTGTTGGGCCATTGGCGACCACCGCACTACCCGAAATTCCCTGTCCCACTCTATAACTGCCAGGGGCGAGTTTTCTAGGTGAAATTCCCGCCGCGAGTTGGCTTGTTTTATTTGAGTTTGAAGTTGCTGGCGGAGTTGCTTCGCCCCGGCCAAGCGGTCGCTGATTTCCTGTGTGTTTGCTGAGCCGGCTTTGGCAATGTGAGCAATGGTTTCTGCTGTTTGTTTTTCGAGTTCGTTCCAAGCGAGTTCGAGGGCTGATTCCGCCTGCTCTAGCTCAGTGATGCTGTTGTGAAACAGTGTGGCACTTTCAACTGGAATTTCAGGCATATTTTTGACACTTAGGCAAGTGTTACTTTTACAATTCAAAATTAAAGTTTAAAAATTAAAAATATGTAATTTCCTCTCAAATTATACATTTTTAACTTTTAATTTGTGCGCGGAGCCGATCGCCCTCAGTGGGCGGTGCTATTAAAGACTGCCACTAAAAGGGTTTGGCGTGCAGCTCGATCGGCAATTGTGGTCGATAGATCTAAAACTCTCCTGGGCAAGGGTGTGGGCGGGAGCTGGCGCTAAATATATTTTTGCACAGGGTTGTTGTTTGGGGCGATCGAAAGGATATCGGCGTGGGTCGATCGCCAATCTGTAGCAGGGTGTTGCGTATGCAGAACCCCATATGTCTCAACTAAACACGCTTTCTCAAAGTCCGATAGGGGTTTAAACCTGCCGAACAAAGGGTTTGACGCGCTTGTTGACACCAATGAAACCGCCCCTACCTACAAATAATCTTCAATCACTTTGGTCAATAAAAAGCTAAAATAAAATCTAAAGTTATTCAGTCTTTAAAATTGCTTATGACTGCTGCTGCACCCTCTTCGATAAAAAACCAAACTCAGTACGAAGCCATTATCGGCCTCGAAACTCATTGTCAATTAAGTACCAATACTAAAATTTTCTCCAGTTCTTCTACAGAATTTGGCAATGCTCCAAATACTAACATTGACCCAATTTGTATGGGAATGCCTGGAGTGTTGCCAGTATTAAATCAAAAAGTGCTGGAGTATGCGGTGAAAGCAGGGCTGGCTCTCAACTGCGAAATCGCACCTTACAGTAAGTTTGACCGCAAGCAATATTTCTATCCCGATTTGCCGAAAAATTATCAAATTTCTCAGTTCGATTTGCCGATCGCTACTAACGGTTGGCTAGAAATTGAACTCGTGGATGAGACGGGAAATTCTACTAGAAAAAAAATCGGGATCACTCGCTTGCACATGGAGGAAGATGCCGGAAAATTGGTTCACGGCGGCAGCGATCGGCTCAGCGGTTCTACTTATTCAATGGTGGATTACAACCGTGCCGGTGTGCCTCTGATCGAAATTGTTTCGGAACCGGATTTGCGATCGGGCGCGGAAGCTGCCGAATACGGTCAAGAATTGCGCCGGATCGTGCGCTACATCGGTGTTGGCGACGGGAATATGCAGGAAGGTTCGCTCCGGTGCGACGTGAATATTTCGGTGCGCCCCGTTGGCAGAAAAGAGTTCGGCACGAAGGTGGAAATTAAAAATATGAACTCTTTTAATGCGATCGAACGGGCGATCGATTACGAGATCGAGCGACAAATTCAAGCTATAGAGAATGGCGAAACCATCGTCCAAGAAACGCGGCTTTGGGAGGAAAACAAGCAGTGTACTTTCAGTATGCGGATTAAGGAAGGTGCCAGCGATTACCGGTATTTCCCGGAACCGGATTTGCCTCCGATCGAAGTTTCGGCTGAGCAATTACAGGATTGGAAAGCTCAACTGCCGGAATTGCCGGCAATGAAGCGCAATCGCTACGAAACTGATCTCGGTCTTTCTCCCTACGACGCGCGGGTGCTGACTGACGACAAAGCGGTGGCGGAGTATTTTGAAAAATCGATCGCCGCCGGTGCTGTGGCTAAACAAGCTGCCAATTGGGTGATGGGCGATATCACTGCTTACCTGAAAAATGAAAAGCTGGCGATCGCAGAAATTCCTTTCCAACCGCAGGATTTAGCCGAACTGCTGGCGCTAATTGATGCCGGCACCATCAGCGGCAAAATCGCTAAGGATATTTTGCCAGAGTTGCTGGCAAACGGTGGTTCGCCTCAGAAGTTCGTTGAGAGCAAGGGTTTGATTCAAATTTCGGATACTGGGGCGATCGATCAAGCGATCGATGCCGTGTTAGCCTCCAATCCCAAGGAGCTCGAACAGTACCGAGCCGGTAAAACTAAGCTGCTGGGCTTTTTTGTCGGCAAGGTGATGAAGGAAACGGGCGGCCGGGCTGATCCCAAACTGACCAACGAGCTGCTGGTGGCGAAGCTTAACGGCCCAGGCTAAGCAGTTGTTAAGGGTCGTGTAGCGGATACAGCCGCGGGCGATCGGTTTTTCCCGATCTCGCCGCGCGATCGCCCTTCTCGCTGGCTCGTAACTTTATAATTAATCTACATTTCTTTACAACATCTTCACGTTTGGGGGGTAACACCCCTCATTCCGGTCGTGTTATATTGTGTTATGTAGATGCACCCTGATGGCAGAGAGAGTTACTTAGGTAGCTCTCTCTTTTTTTTGTCTTTTTTTTTTCACGGACGTGAAAATACGGAGGGGAGAGGGGGATTGGCCATACTGATCCCCGATTACCGATTACCGATTAGCAATTACCGCTTTGAGTCGATTAATATCAACTTTAGTTATTAACTAATTTTGGCATTATGAGCGAACAAGCTAGCGAGCTAATCAAGCAGGGGATTTCGCAATATCAGGCGCGCCAATTTGAGGCGGCGTTGGGCTGTTGGCAGGAAGCGCTGGCGCTGTATCGCTCAATGGACGATAAGCGGCGATCGGGTGCGGCGCTGGGTAATATGGGCGTAGCTTACGAAGCGCTGGGAAATTACGCTCAGGCGATCGACTGCTACCAGCAGCATTTGGTGTTAGCGCGGGAAATTCGCGATCGCCGGGGTGAGGCAAATGCTTTGGGAAATCTGGGCAATGCTTGCTGTGCTTTGGAGGATTTTTCTGGTGCTATTGATTACCAGCAACAGCGTTTGGCGATCGCGCGGGACACTGGCGACGGGCGCTCTGAATTGGAAACTTTGGGCAATTTGGCGCTAGCTTACGATGCTAAGGGAGATTTGCCTGGTGCGATCGAATGTTATCACGAGCAGTTGTCGATCGCGCGCGCCAGCAAGGACGATCGCATTGAGCGCAATGCTCTCAAGTATTTGAAGCTCGGTTACAAGTATTTAGCAGATTACGAGAAGGCTAACCAGTACCGACAGGAGCAATTGGCGATCGTCCGGGAACTGTTTTTAACTGATAAAAATAAGAGTTTTGTACAACTTGCAGAAACAGTGGGTTTGAATCCAATTGAAGATTTTGCTGGAGCTAATTTAAGCGGTTTTGACTTGCACTACACTGATTTTAACGGTGCGGATTTGCGCGAAACCAACCTCCGAGGCGCCGATTTGACTTTGGCTGATCTCAGCGGTGCTTTGCTGAGCGCTGCTATTTTAATTGATGCTAATTTGTGCAATGCTAATTTGCGGGATGCTGAACTCAGCAGCGCCAATTTAAGCGGTGCTGATTTGCGGACAAAGCTGCCCCGGGCGAATTTGAGCGGTGCAAATTTAACCGGCGCAAATTTGAGCAGTGCTTATTTACCAAATGCGATTTTAGTAAATGCAAATTTAACAAATACTGATTTCAAGAATGCTGATTTAAGCGGTGTTAATTTGAGTGGTGCGAATTTAAACGGTGCTGATTTGAGCCGCGCTGATTTGAAAAGTACGGTGGTTAAAAATGCGAATTTTTCTGGTTGTGTCGGAATTTCGGAAGCCCTGAAGGTTGAATTGATGGCACGGGGCGGGATTTTTGAGTAGAATTTATTGGAAAGGTTGGTAATTGTAGAGGGTAAGAAAAGCTATGACTGCCGTAACTGCAAAACGATTCTCGATCGCAGAATATCACCGTTTGGGAGAACTGGGGTTTTTCGCCCCCGATGACCGAGTTGAATTGATTCGCGGAGAAATTATCATTATGGCTGCGAAAGGTACGTTTCACTCTGTTTGCAACTCGCTATTGCTTAAAAAATTGTACCCACTGCTGGAAGAACGAGCGATCGTGCGCGGTCAAGAGCCGATTATTTTGTCGGCTGATAGCGAACCAGAGCCTGATGTTGTTATTGCTCGCAATCGTTCTGATAATTATTTATCTTCTCACCCGGAGCCTGCTGATGTTTTGCTGGTAATTGAGGTTTCTGATTCTACTTTGAAATACGACAGGAGAACCAAGTTATCTCTCTATGCTGAATCGGGAATTTCTGATTATTGGATACTTAATTTGGTAGATATTCAACTGGAAATGCACAGCGAACCTTATCAAAAACAAAGAGGTGGTTTCGATTATCGAGTCAAACGAGTGGTTTTGCCGAATGAGGTTGTAGTAATTCCAGGTTTCCCAGATTTGTCTCTCGATTTATCTGCGGTATTTCCGGCGCAGATGGGTGAGTAAAAAATCTGGCTCGATCACACATATTTTAACTCAGTAATTAAAGAGCGATCGAGCTTTTTTCGATGATATAATCTAAAAGTGCAAAGGAATGATATTATGTCCGGTCGATGACCCCTAATACGGTAGGGGCGGGTTCACGAAAAATATCTGCCAATAATTGACAATCTCAAAAACCCGCCCTTTTAATCTATCATCCAAAACAACTTGGTTTCTGACCCCGGATTTATTCACGGGAGAAATCTAAAATCTAAAATCTAAAATCTAAAATCTAAAATCTAAAATCAGATGACTGCTCAAACTCTCTCCCCGCCCGAACAAATCGTCCAGCTATCCGGTATCAGTTGGCAAACCTACGAAACTTTGCTTGCCGAAATCGGCGATCGGCAAATTCGACTGACATATAATCGCGGCAATCTTAAAATTATAGTACCTTCTCCAGAACACGAACGCTTCAAAACAATAATGGGTCGATTTGTTGAAACCTTAGCTGAAGAATTAGATGTGAGAATTGAACCTCTTGGATCTACCACATTCAAACGTCCTGAACTTAGCGGTGCAGAACCAGATAAATGTTTTTACATCCAGAATATTAGTGCAGTTAAAGGCAAAAAAAGAATCGACCTGACTCAAGATCCGCCGCCGGATTTAGTGGTAGAAATTGATATTACCAGCCGTTCGGAAAATACCTTGCAGGTTTATGCGGATCTGGGAGTGCCGGAAGTTTGGATTTATAATGGATCGCGGCTCAGAATCAACAGATTGGAAAATGGAGAATACGTTGAGGGCGAGCTCAGTTTAGCATTTCCCAGCTTACCGATATTAGAGATTGTCAGATTTTTGGAACAAGCAGAAACAATGGACTATTTGGAATTAGTAAAAGCATTTCGGAATTGGGTAAAAAGCCAAATTCAGCAAAACCAATGAAGGGCGGAGAGAATTAAACAAAATTTACAATTACACCCACAAAAAAAAGCTGTGTTGTGATAAAATAGAGATGATAAACTAATTTAAATATCAATTACAGGCTGGTAGTGCCAGCAATTCTACCCGATATGCGATCGCTAGAGTCTCACAACAAATACCCAGATTGCTTGTGGATGCAATTAGAAGCTATTCCAGTTCCATCGGTTGCAGCCCAAACCCAGCAGCTCGACATTCACTTGAGCCTGAATTTTAACGAGCATTGGGAACCCTTGCTAGGTGGTCGCGTCAAATTTGGTCTGCAAGGCGGGACGCTCAAGCTCTATCTAGAAAACTGCGAAATTCCCGTAGCATCACGTCAGTTAGTCGGTTCTTTCAAGCTTTTGCCGATAGGAGAAAGCCTGCCCATTCAAAGCAGTGCAGAAAATTTAGTAACTGAAAGTCAGCGGGGAGTTCAGGGCGGGGAGAAGGCGGAAAAAATTAAGGAAACAGAGAGCATATTTTGTCACGTTTCCACAATCAGCGATGATACAAAGCCAGCTTGGATTTTTGCAGTAGAACAGGGCAAATCAGTATTAAAAGGTTTGCTAAAAAGTGCTAAGCTGGGAGAATTGGCTGGCAAAGAATTTAGGATGGCAGCGGCTTTTGAAGTTGCTAAAGAAGATATTAATCTCACAGATGCGGAGGGTTTGTGGCCGCACGATATTACGCCCAATCAACATTCGGTTTTAGAAAGAATCCTGACTATATACCTGCAAGCAAATAAACTCCAACCTGCCCTCAGTTGGGCGCTATTGTCCTACAATTTGCCTCCGGTTGAACCGCGCGAGGTGGAAATTGTCCCGGAAGCTGAATCTCAATTGCAGGAAATGGTCGATCGCATTATCTCCGCTGAAACCGACAACTTTGTAGAGTTAGCCCAAATCGCCAATCTCAACCCAGCACTAGATTTTGCAGGTGGTAGCTTGCGCGGAACGACTTTAAGTGCAGTGGATTTTAGCAGCGCAACTCTCGATCGGGCAAATTTCCGGGGTGCAACCTTAAACGATGCCGATTTCAGCGACGCCAACCTGCAAAATGCCAAATTCGGCGGTGCAGATTTGAGCGGCGCTTTCTTAGGAAATGCTGATTTAAGCGGCGCAGATTTGCACAAAGCAAGTCTAGCTTTAGCTAACCTCAGCGGTGCCAATTTGAGCAGCGCAAATCTGCTGGAAGTGAACTTAACAAATACTAATTTCAGTGGTGCGAATGTCGAGTCAGCCAGATTCGGAAACAATTCAGGAATGGATGAGGAGATGCAGGTGAATCTACAGCAGCGAGGCGCAATTTTTGAAGAGGTTTAGTCCGTAAGTGCGAGATTCCTTTCATCCATCTTGCCACAAAAATGGCGATGGGGATGTAAATAGTAAAATTTACTCTGGTTTACTGCTTGTGCTATAATTGAGTAAAAATCTTTGTAATTACCAATTGCTAAGATAATGCAAGCTGAAAAAATATCAATTTCCTTATCACAATCGCTACTACAGTTTATTGAAACTTACAAAATTGCTAAAGGATGCAAATCGCCCTCCCAAGTAATTGAAGTAGCTTTGGAATTGCTGCGAAATCAAGAATTAGAATCTGCTTACAGACAAGCATCTAGTGAAGTAGATGCCGCTTGGGATGTAACAGTTGCCGATGGATTGACAGATGAAACGTGGTGAAATTTACTACGCTAATCTCAGTCCTACGGTTGGTTCTGAGATAGATAAACGCCGTCCCGTATTGGTGGTGAGCAATGACGCTAATAACCGTGCTGCCAATACAGTTACAATTCTACCAATTACCTCTAATATAACCCGTGTCTACCCTTTTGAGGTGTTGCTAAATCCAGAGGATAGCGGTTTGCCCAAACCTTCTAAAGTGCAAGCACAGCAAGTACGGACAATTTCTAAACAGCGAATCAGCAGCGATGCAGTCGGAAGTTTGAGTGAGGAAATCATGCAGTTGGTAAATGCTGCTCTCAAACTGCATTTAGAGGTTGATTAAGTCTCATATATCCGCAACATAACTTTTTCGGCGTTGCTGATCCGAAGTATGAAAACACAAACCAGATCCCCGACTTCTTTCTTGCCACTCGGATTTTCAGTGACTGACTTTGATTCAGAAGTCGGGGATCTGCCGGAAATCCTACCGTTATTCAGCAACGCCCAGCGCGATCGCCCTTTTATCCATATCCGTCCATCGTGGCACGGGCGTCTCGCCTGTGCTTCCGAATCGGGTCAAAAAGAGCGATCGCCCTACCAAACAAATTATCCTTCATCCTCCGACTTTACAGGAGGACGCCCAGAAATCACAATAAATCCCACAGACTCAAGAGTCATGTGCGGGCGGCGAATACCAGCTAAAACCGCTTCACTCAACAAACTTTCGGTATTGATTTCCTCAGCCAAAACCGATTCTAAAAGTTGTTCGGATTTAGAAAGTCGATTCAATCGCAATTGCAATTGATTCACCCGGTTTTCGAGTTGGATAGCAGCAGTGACAGCAGATCGATCGCACATTTCCACAAAAGCCGATCGCCCGCGCAGCAATTCCTCCGATACCACCCGTCCCTTTTGACAAAAATCATCCCATTCTAGCGGATCGACAAAACTGTCAATCAGCGACGTGCGATTTTTAGACAAATTGTAATCCCGATTTGGCCCGCCTTTCCCCTTATAACCCCGCTGCAAAATCGCTAGAATTTCCGCATCTTCCACCAGAGACATCGGCTCGCTGCGAGCATCTACAAACACAGTTTCAAAAGTTGGGATAAACAGAGCATCAGCGCGGCGCTGCAAAGCTTTCAAGTTGTAATTTTCGATGTTTTGTGCTTGCAAAACTTGCTCGGCCGGCTGCACATCAGTCTGGATTGAATAATTAAACTGGAAGCCGAACCACTCCTTCCCCGGCGCAGCATCCCAACTTTCATCATGCCGCCACATGGCAAAAGCTTGACCGCGATCGTCCCAGCGAATATAAGAGCTAATTGCATCGATCAATCCCTCACCAATGCGGTAAAGAGCCACATCCGCATTCTGATAAGCAATACGGCGATTGTAACTGCCATATTGCTGGCAATAAGGAACCAATCTGGTCATCAAATCGTTCGAGGGAATTAACGTTTTTTGAGTAGGTTTATAGCGCATCAACCCCGATATACTCGGATGTTCGATTTGTTTGAAGTGAAGAGCTTGACACAACCAGCCTTCAGTAGCCCGCTGCATTTCTTTATGCTTAGCATCGCAGTTATCGAGAGACTCAAAATACTGAGATGCGCTGTCATCAAGAGTATCAATTTCATCGAGAACGTACTGTTCGTCAATTTTGATTTTCTCTTGTTCGATTTCAGTTTTAATCGCTTCAATTTCGCTGGATAAGCCCTTGCCTCCCTCAGCAAACAACTTTTCTTCAAGTTTGAGAATTTTTTCCTCAGCATAAAACTGAAGGCTGGCAATAGATTTGTTGAAGATATCAAACCCATCTTTTAAAACTTGAAACCAAGCTTCGTGGGGACTCTCCGGCATATCCGGGCCTGCAAACAAACAAAATTGCACTCCCATTTTGCTGCCAATGCGATCGACTCTGCCGAGTCTTTGTTCTAACTGGTTGGGAAACCACGGCAAATCGAAGTGAACTAACCAATCTGTCAATTGCAGATTTACCCCTGCTTCGGCAGATCGATCGCACACTAAGATAAAACAATGCGCCTCAGTCTTAAAGCGCTTGAAACTAGCCTCAACATCATCAGCCGATTTGCTCGTGTCATGGCTGGCGATCGCATTTTTACCAAAGATTTTCGCTAAATTTTCCGCAATCTCTTTACAAGTCGCAGTAAAACTGGTAAAAATCACAATTTTCGGGAAACGCTCGCCGGGAATCGGTCGTTTAATTTGCTGTTGAATTCTCGACAGCAAATCGCGAGGATTGCTGTGATACTCGCGCGGAACCTTCAACGCCACTGCCAGAAATCGGAGAATGGCGATTCGTAACAAACTCAGTCGATCGAGTCCTTCCTGGGGCTTTTCCAGGGTGTTAAGCAAGGTTTCTAGTATTTCCCTTTCTTCGGGAAACAGCGCAGTTTTGGTCAAAATTGCCGTGTCATTTTGTCCAAATTCGCGATCGAGTTCTGGAGTCGATTTTTTCTGCAAGCGAGCTTTGATAACCCGTTCTAAAACATTCAGCCAAGTACCAGAAGCGCGGAAAAATAGCAGAAAAATTCTCTGATATTCGCTCGACTTGGGAGCGACGGTGCGCCATTTATCGAGTACGGTTTGAATTTCCGACCACTGTTCATCATTCAGATCGTACTCGGTTTTGGGGACAGCATCTCGATCGAAAATCACATCTTCAACCGCATCCCGGCGGTTGCGAAGGATGCGACGATGCAGGCGATAGGTATCGCTAACATGAGTGCGAATAGTTCGGACAAGCCGAGCCTGTTCTGCGGTTTCTTTAGTTTTTAAACAACTTTCTAACTCTGTTGCTAATCCGATTAAATAATCATCTTTTGCAAAAAGAGTGCGGAGTTGAGCGAGTTTTGTTTGCAAAACAGCAGGCTTGGCATTTTCTCGGAAATCTAGCAAAGCGCGGCCGATTTCTTGACGGTTTTGCACCTGTTCCTTGAAGCTTTCCAGGTCATCAAGACGGTAAGTTGTCGGATCTAGCAAGTGCAGCATCGTTAGAAAATCTTGCTCATGGCCGATAACTGGCGTTGCAGATAATAACAATACATTTTTGCTTTTCTGAGCTAGTTTCTGACAAAGTTCAAAGGACTGCTGCTGAGTACGATCGCTCGAATGTGCCATTGCTGCCACATCATGCGCTTCATCCACAATCAGAAAATCTAGGTTAGCGTTGCGGCTAATTTGATTGATGTCGCTAACAGCAGCAAGCTGCACTCGGTCAGCAAAATGAGACAAATAGAATTTATTTTCCAACTCCTGTCGCCACTGTTCGAGCAAGTATTTCGGAACCAGTACCACAGCGCGTCCGTTGGGTTCATCTAGCAGGAATTGGCGGAGAATTGTCCCGGCTTCTACTGTTTTTCCTAGTCCTGGTTCGTCTGCCAATAAATAGCGCACAATTGGGTCTTCTAGGACGCGCCGGACGACTTCAACTTGGTGCGGATAGAGGTCTATGTTAGCAGAAATTAAACCGGTCATGCCGCGGCTGACGGCCCGCTGTTCGATCGCAGATTGAACAAATGCCAATCGCCGATCGTGAAAATACGGCGTTTCTTGGCCTTTGACTGCTAAAATGTCGATCGGATCGGCGATCGGGATATTGCAGCGAACGTAAAGTTCGGTTTCAACAGCTTGCAAACTTTGGCTGTCGGGCAGGTCAATTTCGTACTCTAATTTATCTTCATCCCAGTCATAAACTCGACCGATTATCCACCTTTCCTGAGTTGTACTCCAGAGGTAGCAGCGGGTTTGGCGCTGAAGTCTGGCTTCTTGCAGCAAACCCAAGGGTACAGTTTTGCGGATGCGGTTTTTAACTGAGCAAAAATATTCAACTACGGCATCGGTACGCGATACCTCGACAACTTTTCCGACTCCCAAATCGCTTCGGGGCGATCGCACTAACGAACCAACATCAATCATAGTTTTAGCCTGACAATACTTACTAGAATACAGTACATCCTTTCACCTTAAAAAAATTAGCAAGATGCGATTTTCGCCTGCCTCGCTGTTTTAGTCAAATGACAGTCAATCATCTATTCGGAAAACAATAAGTTTAGCATGGTAACTAACATTTTGGTATTCAATAAATATCCGGGCAGCGAATAAGAATACCTACTTACGATCAAGGAAAAACAACGCCTGCATTACCGGATTCCCATTTCGGGTATTTCTGCATAACACTGCTATAAATTTGAGAGTCTGTAAACTCTGCTAACCAAGCTTGTAGCGGTGGCCAAGGCTGTTCGTTGAACCAAGCTTGATCTGTATGAGCAAATTGACGCACAAAAGGTGCGATCGCCATATCAGCCAATGCTATATTATTACCAAATAAATATTTAGTGGCGCTTAACTGTGAGTTGAGTTTTTCCAGGAATAAAGAACCTTCATAACGATGTACTTGGGCATCAACACCGGGATAACGATCCGGGTACTTATAACGGTCAAGATGATATTTAAACCTATCATCAAATAGAGCGATTAGTTCCAGCATTTCTGTAAGAGAACCTTGCTGTGGCATCAACCATTTTTCAGGATCATGTTGTTTCAATGCCCACAACATGATATCGATACTTTGATCCAGTACGCGCCCATCAACATCAATCAATATTGGTACTGTACCTTTGGGAGATATCTCCAACATCTCTGGTGGTTTGTCTCGCAAAACAACTTCCCGCAACTCACACACCCGATTGCTAACCATCAAGGTCAAGCGCGCCCGCATAGCATAGGGACAGCGGCGGAAGGAATACAAAATCGGGTATGTTGCTAACATATAATATCAATTCCGGTTGCACCGGAATTAGTGTTGACTGTTGACTGTTAACTGTTGACGGGCGGGTCGAAAAACTGAATGGTTGAGTGTTAAGCTTTGACTCAATTTTATTATTCCGATGCAACCGGAAACGATATAATTAGTCGATCGCACGATCGGGATTTTCGGGTCAGAAACCCCATTTCTTCGTAGATTTCTTGTCGCCAAACAAGATTTTTCGTAGAAACCGGGTTTCTTTGAGCTTAGTGAATAATACTATTAGTCGCAGGCCTCATCTACTTTTTCCTTCCCATCGTAGCGCGCGCCTATATGTACTTGGTTGCGACGCTTAGCAAGCTCAATCTGACGTTGACGTTCAGATAAGGCTTGTTTTTTGGTTTCAGTTTTTGAGTCATGACAATGAGGACAACTCACACCAAGTACAAATAATTCAGAAGCCTTATCTTCCTGACTAATCGGGTGACGACAACCGCGACAAAGTTCATAGTTTCCCGGTTTTAAGTCCTGACCAACAGAAACCCGTTCATCAAACACAAAACATTCACCTTCCCAACGACTTTCTGCTTCCGGTACTGTTTCCAAATATTTTAAAATTCCGCCTTCGAGATGATAGACTTCCTCAAAACCTTGACTACGCAAAAAAGCAGTAGATTTCTCGCAGCGAATACCACCCGTGCAAAACATTGCCACCTTGGGTTTATTGCGTAAAGCAGTTTCTCGCAGCACCCATTCAGGTAACTCAGAAAAGCTTTTTGTTTTGGGATTAATAGCGCCTTCAAAAGTACCCATAGATACCTCGAAATCGTTACGCACATCAACCACGACAACATCGGGATCGTCAAGCAGCTTATTCCACTCATCAGGCTTAACATATTTGCCAGCCATGAGGCGGGGATTAATGTCCGGTACTCCCATCGTGACGATTTCGCGCTTCAAGCGTATTTTCAGGCGGTAAAAAGGTGCTTTTTCCGAGAAAGATTCCTTGTGTACCAGATCCGCAAAACGCGGGTCACTACGCAAGAATGCCAGCACTGCGTGTACGCCCTCGGACGAGCCTGCAATAGTGCCATTAATGCCTTCTTGAGCCAGTAAGATAGTGCCTTTGACGTTGTTGTTGTTGCAACAATCGAGTAGCGGTGCTTTCAGCTCAGCAAAATCAGGTAGTTCAACGAACTTATATAAAGCAGCGGTTAAGAAAGAAGCCATAGATTGAATGGATAAGACTAATTAGAATTTTGAAAATTAATTTAAACCGGACGGTGGGACTCGAACCCACGACGTTCAGCTTTACGAGTAAGTATCGGTCATGCAACCGCCTGCTGGCAGAGGATTGTATGCTCAAAGCTGAATTTTGTCTCCTATTTTGTCTCCAAAGTGCTAGCCTTGTCCTGTTGCTTTTTGCATTTTACCATGACCGATACGTCTAGTAGAGCCAAGAAAGGATCGGTAGTTGTCCAGACTCGCAGTGGCAGGTTGCGCTTGCAGTTGCCCAGGCAGATTTACGGGGGCGATCGCAAGTACCTGTACCTAAACCTACCTGACACCCCTGAAAACTGGGAATTGGCACAAGCTAAAGCCCAACTGATTGAATCCGACATCAAGTTCGAGCGTTTTGACCCTACCCTCAAAAAGTACAAGTCGCAAACTCACTTGACCGTCGTTGAGACTATCAAGTCCAAGCCCGAACTGACTCTAACTAAATTGTTTGAGAGATATTTAGAGTTCAAAAAACCTGCTGTCAAGCCCACAACTTTTCACTATTTAGTAACGAGCATTCAGGCTTATATTAACCGCTGTCCCTACCAAAGTTTGTCCGAGGATGATGCTTTGCAAATACGCGCGTGGCTGCTAGGCGATACTACTAACAGCATGACTAAGCGAATCTTGACTTATATAAATGCAGCGGTTGAATGGGGGATTAAATTTAAAATTATCACCAGGTTGTCCGCTTCTCCTTTTAACGGAATGGCAGCCGACTTGCCAAAACACAACTGGCAAAGTGACCCCGAACCGAACGCTTTTAGTCCAGAAGAAAAGGCGTTGGTATTAGAAGCCTTCAAGAACCACAGGGGAAATTGGAACGGTAGGGGTTATTCAGGGCAAAAACTTTGCTACTATTACCCTTTGGTGCAGTTTTGGTTTATGACTGGATGCCGTCCCTCTGAGGGTGTTGGCTTGAGGTGGCGCGATATTGCCACTGACTTTTCTCACATTGTGTTTAACGGCAGTGTACAGCATCCGGGCGGGATGGAAACTAGGGTTGATGGTAGTAAAAATAACAAGCGCCGCAAATTTCCTTGTAATCAGGAATTGAGCGAGTTTTTAAGAAAGCTTGAGCGGGAAAACTTGACGGACAACAACAGTCTGGTTTTTCCCTCACCCAAGAAGGGCGGGGCGATTAATTACAGCAATTTCACTATACGAACGTGGCATAAGTTGGTTGATCCAATTACTGAGAAAACTCGCGAGTTTGAAGAAGACCGCAAAACCACCACCCCTTATTCTTGTCGGGATACTTTTATTAGCGAGCAGGTTGGTAAAGGCGTACCGAGTGCCGTTGTGGCTAAGTGGTGTGATACGTCGGAGAAAGTAATTAATTCTGTGTATTTGGATGGCAAGATTTTGGAGCATTTACGCCCCCTTTGATGCTATTAATATGTTGATTCTAGGGTCATTTGAGGAAGATTTAGCTAGCTCGAAGACGGACAAAGACCCAGACAAAGGTCCGACACCTAAGCCACCAGCCGAAAAAGTTTATCAAAGGTTGGACCTGTTGCGCTCAATCATAAAAAGTCCAGGGCGGAATTGGCGGATCTAACAATTCTAAATGATTTGCAAAACCCTACGCGAGAAAGATGCTTGCACTACAAGGATTCTGATCTCGATTAATTTTGCGACTGATTTAGGACTGCTATATAGTGGCGGTGCTGGACGTATTTGCAGAGCTAGGCGATCGACCCCATCTGTATTTGGAGACAGTCAAAATTGTCTCCAAATTGTCTCCAAATTATCTCCAACTAGCTATCCAAAACCCGATATTTATCTCCAAAACATCCCGTGCAACCACAGAGAACCAGCCCTAGAAACGCCAAAACCCTTGATTCCTCAAGGGTTTTAAATACTCTTCGCACAAGCGGACGGTGGGACTCGAACCCACGACGTTCAGCATGGGAAGCTGACATTCTACCACTGAATTACGCCCGCGCTTAGTGTTTTTTACCTGTTTTCACCTTTTTTGACTTGGGAGGCCGATCGGTAAAAAACGACTAGAAAAACATTATACAACTATTTTCTGATTTTGAGTATAGCATTTTGACAATCAATTTTGGGCGGCAGCCGATCGCACAGCGGAGCCATGCACTGTGGCGGACGAGCAAATTGTCATCGCAACGAAAAGCTGCCACGAAATGAGCAATCGCCTCGCTTCCGAACATTGACAAAGAGTTAGCGGCTTCTGCAGGCACATTCCGATCGCGATCGAACAGCATCATTTTTAACAGCGCCGCCAAAGCTTCCGCACTTTGAGTCTGCCGCCATCCCATCCCCACGAACATCGCACCATAAACTCCCCATCCTTCACTTTCCTCACCAACATTGATCGCACCACCGCAGAGTCGCACTTTCTCACAGCCGTTACCCCCGGCAGCCTGTCTTGAGAATCCGAACTTTGCAGCGCTGCTTGGATTTCCCTAATTTCTCTAAGTCAATTAAAATATATTTTTGTTACTTTTCTTTAAAGTTTTAGCACAAATCGCCGGATTTTGGGAAAATAAAAAAAAATTCTGTTATCAGATTGTGTCTGCTAATTAACAGCCTCAAACTTCAACACCAGAAGAAGTTCAGAAAGTAATTGCTGAATTTGATCAATATTGGCAACCGCTAATCGACGATACTCGGGAAAGGAATCAAAAGGTAAAAATGCCCCAGCAAGCAGTGATGAATGAGTCAAAAAAATAATCCAGAGATAATTTATATCGACGCGGCGCTAGCGAATTTGCGTGAAGCGAAGCTATCCCCCTCTTAATCGCCACAACCTGCATAAAAACGAGATTAATTACTGTTCTGTATGGTGTTCTGTTGCTTGAGAAGAGTCCAAAAGATTCCGGTGGGAAGTTTATTGATGAGTTGCGGCATTTAGGGAACTCCACTCGATCGCAAACATTCATAGAATTGCTACGATCGCAGAATCTGGAAAGTTCACTGATTCTTTACTCTTAACAGTACAATTAGTACAATTTATAAGGGATTTCCCGTTTCAATCTAGTCCCCCACTAGGAAAGGGAACTCCAAAATAAGGATTTTAAAATCGCTTGAGCGCACCGACCGAGTTCGCGTAGAGATTATATCGGCAGGTAGATGACTCATTTATTCATTTTGATATATATATATATATCAAAAATACACAAGCAAAATAACTATAATACGCCGCTAGCAATATATCTCGTCAAAAAAATGAGTCGTAATAAGTATTTCAAGAAATCTCGACCTAAAGCTGGTATCAAAACTGCTCAAAAGCAGAACAATCAAAACGACTTATTTCCTGTAGTCGGAATAGGAGCATCTGCAGGTGGATTGGATGCCTTTATGGAATTACTGAGCCATTTGCCGATCGATACCGGCATGGCGTTTGTAATAATTCAGCATATGTTGCCGAGTCACGGAAGTGTATTGAGTGTGATTCTGGCTCGATCGACCCAGATGCCCGTGCATGAGGTGACAGATGGGATGGTGATAACACCGAATCAGGTCTACGTTATTCCCCCGAATGCCAGCATGACCATCGTCGATCAATCAGTGCTGAAGCTAACGCCTCGCGGCAGAGGAAAGGGCGTATTTATGTCCGTCGATATTTTTCTGTTTTCCCTCGCCCAAGAACGGGGGAACAAAGCCATCGGCGTCATTTTGTCCGGAGGCGACAGCGATGGTGCCCAAGGGTTAAAAGCGATTAAGGCCGCGGGCGGTATTACTTTTGCCCAATGTGAAGACACAGCACAGGTTAGCAGTATGCCGAATACTGCGGTGGCTACGGGTCAGGTAGACTTTATCTTGCCACCGAAACAAATTGCCCAGAAAATAGCAGAGATCGGCAGTCATCCCTACATGAGCGATCGGCCTTTGATAGAATCGCTCACCAGTAAAGATGCGATCACCAGCGAAGGAGCGATCAGCAGTAAAGATGCGACCGCCATTATCTACAGTTTGCTGCGGGCGGATACAGGAGTTGACTTTACTTACTACAAGCAAACCACTTTGATGCGGCGGATATATCGGCGGATGTTCCTCTACAAGCTGGAACGGATCGAAGATTATGCGGAATATCTCCAAAACACCCCGACAGAAGTAACGGCGCTGTATCATGATGTCTTAATTCATGTCACCAGCTTTTTCCGCGACCCCGAAAGCTTTGAGGCCTTAAGCAGCAATGTTTTTCCCGAAATCGTCAAAGATAAATCGCCGAAAACACCGATCCGAATTTGGATTGCCGGCTGTTCAACGGGTGAAGAAGCTTACTCGATGGCCATCTGCTTGCTAGAGTTTTTAGCAGCTCGATCTATTAACCTGCCGATTCAGATTTATGCCACAGACATCAGCGAAAATGCGATCGTGACCGCCCGCACTGGCTTTTATACCCACGCCCAAGCCGCCAATATTTCACTCGAACGCCTACATCGGTTCTTTGTCGAAGTCGAGGGCGGATACCAAATTGCTAAGCCCGTGCGGGAACTCTGCGTCTTTGCTAGACAAAACCTGATCGGCGATCCGCCATTTTCCCGGATGGATTTGATTACCTGTCGGAACGTGCTGATCTATCTGGGACCCCAGTTGCAGAAAAAACTGCTGCCAATGTTCCACTATGGGCTTGGGCCCGGGGGCTTTTTGCTGTTAGGCACTTCGGAAACGGTTGGTGAGTTTTCAGAATTGTTTGCGCTATTCGACAAAAAGAATAAAATTTATACTAAAAAACAGCTATCGCATTGGCTCAGCATGGATTTAAATGCTAGCAGCTATTCTCTGACACCCCCCAACGTTCCACCGCAACAAACGGAAAAAATGGACGAAATCGAAATTGACAAAGAGGCCGATCGCATTGTTTTGAATCACTATGCCCCTGTCGGGGTCGTGATTAACACAGCCAGCGAGATTCTGCAATTTCGAGGACAGACGAATTCCTACCTAAAACTGGCTCCCGGTAGGGCGAGCTTTAACTTGCTGAGAATGGCAAAAGAAGGATTGCGCTTGGAACTGGCAACTGCAATTCAAGAAGCCTCACGGCAGAAGCAATCGATCGCACGGGCAGGGTTGGAAGTTGAAGATGGCGAGATCATCCGGCAGGTCGGAATTAATGTGATTCCATTCCAAGCCGGATCTGTGGCAAAAGACTATTTTTTAGTGTTGTTTCAAGACGAGTTTCCGAGCTCTGCAAGGCCTGCTGCTGACGATGGTAGAGTCAACTCTGATCCTTCACAGGCTGAAAATCAGGAGATTGCAAGGCTGCTAGAGGAACTGAAAACCACTAAAGAACATCTTGGAGCGATCGTCCAAGAACATCAAGCCGCTAATCAAGATTTGAGAGCCGCCAACGAAGAGATTTTGTCAAGCAACGAAGAGTTGCAAAGCATGAATGAGGAACTCCAAACGGCGAAAGAAGAGATTCAGGCAACCAATGAAGAACTCAACACGATTAATGACGAATTGCAGCGGCGCAATCTTGAATCCACTCAGGTGAGCAACGATTTAGAGAATCTGCTGGCCAGCATCAATATTCCGATCCTGATGCTCGGAGGCGACCTGCGAATCCGCCGGTTTACTCCCGCAATCGAAGGTATCTTCAACTTGATTTCTAGCGATGTCGGGCGGTCTTTCAGCGACATCACTCACAAGTTGCTGATACCGGACTTAGAGAAACCAATTTTAGACGTGATCCGCACGCTCAATATGAAAGTTCAGGAGGTTCAAGATCGAGACGGTCGTTGGTACGATCTGCACATTCGACCCTACCGGACGCTCGACCACAAGATTGATGGGGTTGTGCTGATGTTGGTCGATATCAACGATCTAAAAGTGAGCGCCCAGCATTTGATGGAAGCGAAAAATTACGCCGAAACGATCGTGGATACCGTGGTGCAACCGTTGCTAGTGTTAGATCTCAACCTGCAGGCGCTCACCGCCAATCGTTCTTTCTACGAGACGTTTCAGGTGGCGCCGAGCGAAACAGAGCATCGCTCAGTCTTCGATCTGGGTAATGGACAGTGGAATATTCCCAAGTTGCGATCGCTCCTCAAAGAAATTCTGGCAGGTAATCCCCAGTTTCAAAATTTTGAGGTCGAGCATGACTTTGAGGAGATCGGGCATAAAATAATGCGACTCAATGGGCGCAAAATGCCTCCGGTGGGCGATACACATATGATTCTGTTGGCGATCGAGGATATCACCGAGCAAAAACAGTTGGAGACAGAACGCAGCCTTCGGATTCAAGAACAATTGGCTCGTGCGGCTGCTGAGGAGGCCAACCGCGTCAAAGATGAGTTTTTGTCCGTCCTCTCTCACGAACTGCGGACGCCGCTCAATGCAATGATTGGCTGGGCACAGTTGCTGCGCCTGAAAAAATTTGACAAGGCTAAAACCGACGAGGCGCTAAAAACGATCGAGCGCGCCGCCAAAGCACAAAACCAGCTCATCGATGACATATTAGACGTTTCGCGGATTACCACAGGCCAATTTCGGCTCAATGCTTCTGAAGTTGAGCTCAATCCACTGGTTGAAAATGCGATCGGGGTAATTCGTTTCGCAGCAGAAGCCAAAAATATTAAAATTGAATCCAGGCTAAGTCATTTAAAACCAAAGATTTTGGGCGATCCAAGTCGCTTACAACAAGTGGTGTGGAATCTACTTTCAAACGCGATTAAATTCACCCCAGCCGGAGGAAGGATTGACATCACATTAGACTACATAGATGGAATGGCTCAAATCCAAGTTAGCGATACTGGTAAGGGCATTCCCCCTGATTTTCTCCCCTATGTGTTCGATCGCTTCCGTCAGGCGGATAGTAGCTACTCTCGCAGAGACTCAGGATTGGGGCTAGGACTGTCGATCGTCCGTCATTTAGTAGAACTCCACGGCGGTACAGTTTGTGCAGCAAGTGCGGGTGAGGGACAAGGGGCAACCTTTACCGTGAGGTTGCCGCTACGAACAGATATCCATGATAGTTGACTGTTGACTGTTGACTGTTGACTGTTGATTGCTGACAATGACGGACGGTGCAACCGGAATCGATATAACTATTTACCAAGAAACTGGGTCTAAAGCCCCGTCCTTATAGGACGGCTTTAATTATAAGTAATATGAAGAATTATTAAATATACAGACTTGTAAGTAAAAGTTTTAGCAAAAGTGAGAGACTATTCTAATGATAGTTTTAGAGTTTAAGTTGAAGGGCAAAGCGGAACAATATCGAATCATAGACGACATGATTCGGACGGCTCAATTTGTCCGAAATAAAACTCTTAGACATTGGGTAGACAATCAAGGGATTAAGCTAGTAGACCTGTACAAACAATGCGCGGTTATGGCAAAAGAGTTTGAATGGGGGGGCAAGCTTAATTCGACGGCACGTCAAGCTTCAGCGGAACGTGCCATTTTTGCTATCCAACGTTTCTTTGCTAATTGCAAAACGAAAAAACCCGGAAAAAAGGGATATCCACAGTTCAAGAAACATACTCGTTCCGTTGAGTACAAGCAATCCGGTTGGGCGCTTTCTACCGACAAAAGATGTCTAACATTTAAGGACGGTTTTGCTGCTGGGAGATTTAAGTTAATCGGCAGTCGGGATTTGCATTTCTATGCGCCCGATGAGATTAAACGAATCAGCGTTGTGCGTCGTGCCGACGGATACTACGCCCAATTCTGCATCAACGTTGAACGAAAAGAGGAATCCGTTTCTACTGGTAAATTTATTGGCATAGATGTCGGGTTAAACCACTTCTATACTGACAGCGACGGTGAAACAGTTCCTAATCCTCGGTATCTCAGAAAAAGTGAAAAAGCTTTGAAGAGATTGCAGAAGCGAGTTTCTCGGAAAAAGAAAGGTTCCAGAAACCGGAAAAAAGCGATCAACAAGTTAGGAAGAAAGCACCTAAAGGTTAGTCGGCAGCGTAAAGACTTCGCCATAAAGACGGCGTTGTGCGCGGTGAAATCTAACGATTTCGTAGCCTACGAAGAACTTCAGGTGCGGAACATGGTTAAAAACCACAAGCTCGCTAAATCAATTAGCGATGTGGCGTGGTCATTGTTTGCTCAATGGTTGGAATATTTTGGAAAAGTGTACAGCAAAACAGTAATTGCTGTTCCACCTCAGTACACTTCCCAGGATTGTTCAAATTGTGGAAACCTAGTCAAGAAAACTCTGTCAACTCGAACCCATATTTGTAGTTGTGGTGCGGTGTTAGATCGTGATCACAATGCCGGAAAAAACATTTTGGTAAAGGGTTTGAAGCAGGCAGGAATCAATTTAAATACGGTGGGGCACACCGGAATTCACGCTGGGGGACAGACCGATCTCTACTCGCTGCTGGTGACCAAACAGAGATAAGTTCGACTGGATGATCCAAGAATCCCTGCGCCTTCAGGTCAGGGAGTGTCAACAACCTTAACCTCAGCGCCATCCTTAAGAAAACCAGTCCCAGTAACAACCACCCGATCGCCCGCCTTCAAACCCTTTTTAACCACCACCTTAGCAGCAGTCAAATCGCCCACAGCACCCCCGGAAATTTCCCCGACTTCCACCGGTTGAGCCTGCACCTTGTCCTCGCCCACAAGTTTATAAACCAGAGAACTGCCGTCAGGTTGCGGCAAAATAGCTTTAGCAGGGACTTTCAAACCTTGAGCCGTTGTCGTCGAAATGGATGCGCGCAAAAACATTCCCGATCGCAAAAACTCGCTTGTCGGCAAATCAATCTTCACCGTAGCTTGCCGATTTTGCGGGTCAACTACCGGCGAAATCTCTCGCACAGTTCCTGACAACTTAATCCGCTTGTCAGAATCCGAAGTAATTTGCACTGCTGTTCCCGGCCGCACTTGCGAAATCTGAGTTTCCGGCACTTTCAATTGTAGTTCCAGCTTGTTGCCCCGAATAATCGAAAATAGTTTTTGACTTCCCGAAGAAACATCGCCAACTCGACCAATTCTTTCAGCTACAGTGCCACTATCGGGCGCTCGAACAATTGTTTGTTCTAGTTGAGTTTGTAACTGTTTGACTTGTGCATCATTGCTGCGGACACTTGCTGCGTTATTTCCGACATTTGCTCTGGCACTGCTAACACTCGCTCCGGCCGTATTCACTTTAGCACGAGCGCTGGCGAGAGCCGCTCTAGCCGTACTGATATTAGCTTCAGCAGTAGCTACTCTAGCAAGAGAAGATTGCACTTCTTCCGCTGCTTTATTCTGTTCTTGCAAAGCTGTATTCAAGTCAGCTTTAGCTTTGTTCAAGTCTTGAACAGCAGTCTGCCGTTCCGTCTTTCGCCTTTCCAAATCTTGCTGACTAATTACTCCCTGATTCGCCAAATCTTGGGTGCGATTTACTTCTCTTTGAGCTTGATCTAATTTAGCCTGAGCGGAGGCAATGCCGGCTTTAGCTTGAGTGACACCGGCTTTAGCTTGTTCCACACCGGCCCTTGCTTGCCCGACGCCTGTTTTGGCTTGCGCTGCGTCAGCAATGGCTTTTTCAACGCCAGCTTGGGCTTGAGCAACGCCGGCTTGGGCTTCTTGTTGGGCTGACTCGGCTTGCTGTACCTGAGCTTGGGCTTGTTCTACGGTAGAATTGGCCGATTGTACTCCCGCCAGCGCTTCGGCAATTTGCGATCGTAGCACCGAATCGTCCAAAACCGCCATCGTCTGACCTTTTTCTACCGCATCCCCTTCATTCACCAACACCTGCTTGATTTGCAAACCGTTGGCTTGTGGCAGCACTGGCAGCAAGTCATAGGCTGCTACGGTGCCTGTCGCTTCCAGAGTTTCACCCACCTGGGCAGATTCCACAGGCGCCACTGTCACAGTCGGAGCCGTCGCCTGCTGAGTTACCGAAGGAATTGGAGCTGCGGGACGCGAACTCTGATTCCCCCCAGTCAAGTTTACTGCTAGCAACGTTGCAGCCACACCAATCCCTGCGCCCGCCAACAAGGCAGGCCACCTGATTTCTTTGTGGGGCCCAACTTCAGTTGCTTCTGGTTCCCAAACTTGTTCCGCCTCGATTTCTGGAACTTCCAGCGCAACTTCTCGTTCATCTTCGTCAGCGGAGAATTGCCAGCGAGAGTTGTCTGAGACTTCACTTTCAGCTACATCCACTGCTGAGTTCCTGTCGCGCCCGCTCTCCACGGGGGGAAGGGGTTGCTTTTCTTCGGCTTCTGAAAAAACTTGATTAGTCACGGTAGTTCCTCTCGCCAGTATGAGCCTGTGCTTTTGTATATTGTAAAGAAAGATTACGATATTATTTAGTTCATTGTAGCGGAGGGCCTCTGGATTAACGCTTCCTCCTTTTGGGTGAGTGTGGCGGCGTTTCACCTGAGAAGAGCGATTTTGATTAAATTTGATCAAAGTTTGTTCGATGACATTTAATTTGATCTGCCTCTGGGGCATACTGAATATGAGCGTGATTTCCGAGCGTGGGGTCGATCGGACTGGCATTGTCTCTCCCCAAGTGGCTTGGGCATCAACTATCTATCAATGCTCAGAAAAGTCAGTCTAATCTTGAACTGATTATTCCTAATCTATACTCTCATGTGTTTACTGTATAATACGGCACATCTCTTGAAAAATTTGTGCGACTTTATTTAAAAAAATCAAAATGAGTAGTCTCTTTTCTCCCCTCCAACAGTTTCTAATTACTTGGCTGCTAGTGCTAGTAACGGGATGGTTTACCCTAACTGCTGTCAGCTATGTTGGGGAACTGGTCAGCATTTTAGTAACCGCGGGACTCATTGCATTTTTATTAAATTATGCAGTAAAAAGACTGCAAGTATTTTTGCCACGGGGAGTAGCAGCAGGGCTGGTTTATTTAACTGCGGGTGTGATAGTAGTAGTAATCGGTTTAACTATTGTGCCGCCGGTGTTCAACCAAGCGAGCCAGTTGGGGGTGAGGTTGCCGGAATTGCTGGAGTCGGGGCGGCTGCAGCTAGCTGAATTTCAAGCCTGGAGTGCCGATCGCAATTTACCGTTTGACGTGCAAATATTGGAGCAGCAACTGTCAGCTAGAGTCCAGGGACAAGTCCAGGCGATCGCCGGTACGGGTTTAGGCTTAGTTGTAGGTACTGTTAACTGGTTTTTGGACTTAATTTTTATTGTGGTGATTTCCTTTTATATGCTCCTAGACGGGCAAAGAGTGTGGCAGGGTTTGACCAGCATTTTTTCCCCAGACATTCGCTATGTTTTAACAGAGACTTTGCAGCGAAACCTCCAGCGATTCGTATCGGGACAGTTATTGCTGGGACTATTTATGGCCATCTCGTTGAGTCTGGCTTTTTGGTGGCTGCAAGTTCCGTTTTTTCTGTTGTTTGCGGTATTTATAGGATTGACGGAAATAATTCCGTTTATTGGAGCAACTTTGGGAATTGGCACTGTTAGTATAATTGTAGCGTTTATTGATTGGTGGCTGGCGCTGCAAGTGTTGGTAGTGGCGATCGGTCTCCAGCAAATCAAGGATAATTTAGTAGCTCCCCGAATCATGGGCAATCTCACCGGATTGAGCCCGGTAATTATTTTCACAGCTTTGTTGTTAGGAGGTAGAGTGGGAGGATTGTTGGGAGTTATCCTGGCAATTCCGCTCACTGGGGTTGTAAAAAGTATAGTAGAAATTGTACTCAATCCCAAATTGCCACCGCAAACAGGCTCGTTTTTCTACAATCCTTTTAGCGGCGAGGAGTTGGGAAAAATACCAGAAGAGGAAAGTAGAATAATCTTGGTCGCAGATGAACAAAAGTAGTCTAATTTTTGTAGTAAGTAATTCAGTTATGACAACTTTTATAAGTCAGGAATTAAGTTTTGGCTGCTGAGTCCATTAAGAAAAGACTAAAGTCTCTACAAAGAACTTTAGTCTTTACTACGAACCAACTAAAAATCTCAAACCTAAAAAATTATGAAATGGTGGCAAAATCTTAGAAAAAATCCTCTAGCTCGGTTAGGAGCCGTGCTACTGTTAATTTTTTATACAGTCGCACTTTTTGCCGAATTTGTGGCACCTTACGACCCCTATGACTCTCAATTAAACGGTTCATTGCTGCCGCCGACTCAGATTTATTTAACCACCCCAGACGGGCGATTTATCGGGCCCCACGTTTATCCGACTACTCAGGGCCCAGTGGATGCGGATACCGGCGCTCGCGAGGTAATTGTAGACTGGCAAAAACCCTCTGCTGTCGGTTTGTTTGTCAAAGGTTCTTCCTATAATTTTTTAGGAGTTTTGCCATTAGACAGGCATCTGTTTGGTACTACAGGAGAAGGCCAAATTAACATTTTAGGCACGGACGAACAAGCTCGCGATCAATTTAGTCGCTTAGTACACGGCAGCAGAATTAGCCTCAGCATCGGTTTAGTTGGCATAGCAATTTCTTTTCCCTTGGGATTGTTGATCGGAGGCATATCGGGTTATTTTGGCAGTTGGATTGACAGTATCTTAATGCGCTTTGCCGAAGTATTGATGACGATTCCCGGTCTTTATTTATTAGTAGCGCTAGCAGCAGTATTGCCACCGGGATTGACAAGTGCTCAGCGATTTATATTGATTGTGCTGATTACTTCATTTATCAATTGGGCGGGTTTAGCGCGGGTGATTCGCGGTCAGGTACTGTCAATTAAACAACGAGAATTCGTGCAAGCGGCGCGGGCAATGGGCGCCAATCCAATTTATATTATTGTCCGCCACGTGTTGCCACAAACTGCAACTTATGTAATTATTTCTGCCACTTTGGCGGTTCCGGGTTTTATTGTGGCGGAGTCGGTTTTGAGTTTAATTGGCTTGGGGATTCAACAGCCAGATCCTTCTTGGGGGAATTTACTATCCCTGTCTACTAACGCTTCAATTTTAGTGTTGCAACCTTGGTTGGTTTGGCCTCCGGCAACACTGATTATTTTGACAGTTTTGGCGTTTAATTTATTGGGGGATGGGTTGCGAGATGCTCTCGATCCGAGAAGCATTCAAAGGTAATTGGGACTGGGTAATTGGTAAGTGGGAATCGGTAATGGGGAATTCAAATATTTGTAGGGGCGGGTTCACCCAAATTTATATCATCAATTCCCAGAACTAAAAAACCCGCCCC